>DATMGW010000070.1:0-15207 GCA_035555295.1 Caldimonas sp. | reverse complement strand
GACGAGCCGATCGAGGCTGGATTCCCAGAACTTGCGATATTGCTCGATCCAATGATGCGCCGCTTGCAGGCCCTCGGGACGCAGGCGGCAGACACGCCGCTGCGCGTCGACTTCACGCTCGATCAGTCCGGCCTTTTCGAGCACGCGCAGGTGCCGCGAGATCGCCGGTGCCGAGACGCGAAAGGGCTTCCCCAGTTCGCCGACGTGAGTCTGGCCGAGCGCGAGGCGGGCGACGATGGCGCGCCGCGTCGGGTCGGCGAGCGCGGAGAAGGTGGCGCCGAGGCGGTCCATGTCTTTATTTAACACTTCGGTTAAGTGCCTGTCAAGCGCCTCTTCACGGCGCACCGGATCTCGCACTGTGACAATGCATGCTGCTCCACCTTCGTGAATCAGCGATGAAGCTTCGCCTCGTGTTCGGCGCCGCGCTCGCGGGAATGCTCGTCTCCTGCGGCGCGCCGCCGGGGCCCGGCGCCGACCGGCGCGCGATCGACGCGATCGACACCGTCGTCGTCATCTACGCGGAGAACCGCGCCTTCGATACTTTCTACGGGCTCTTCCCCGGAGCGAACGGCATCCCCGGGTTGAATCCCAGCGCCGTCGGCAGCATCCTGCCGCAGCGCGACATCGACGGCAGCGTCCTGCCCGTGCTGCCGCCCGTCTGGGGCGGCCTGACCGCGCCGGGGCAGACGCTGGTGGTCAAGGAAGCGCAAACCCGGGGCCTGCCGAACCGGCCGCTGCGCATCGACGGGCCCAATGCGATCGACGGGCACGGTATCGCCGTTCCGATCGGCGTGACGACGCGTGATCTCGTGCATCGCTACTACCACAACATCATGCAGATCGACGGCGGTCGCAACGACCGCTTTGCCGCCTACTCCGACGCCGGCGGCCTCGCCATGGGCTACTACGACGGCAGCGACATGGCGATGTGGAGGATCGCCCGGCAGTACACCTTGGCCGACAACTTCTACATGGGTGCGTTCGGCGGCTCGTTCCTCAATCACCAGTACCTGGTCTGCGCCTGTGCACCCGAATTTCCGAACGCCGACACCTCGCCGTCGAAGGGCCAGATCTCGCAGATCGAGACCGACGCGCAGGGCCGCTTCGTCCGCCTCGCGCCGGCCGCCGACTCTCCGCGCAGCGTGCTCGACGGGCCGCCACGCTTCCGGCTCGACGGCGCACTCACGCCGAAGGACGCGACGGGCATGTTCCACGCCGTCAACACCATACAGCCGCCCTATCAGCCGAGCAACGTGCTGGCGACCCCGAACGGCGACGCGCGCTACGCCGATCCGGCGCAGCCGCTGACCCTGCCGCCGCAAACGATGGCGACGATCGCCGACCGGCTCGATGCCAGGGGTGTCTCGTGGGCCTGGTACAGCGGCGCCTGGAACGCGGCGAGCGCCGCCACGCCCGCGACGCGTGCCGCCATCTACAAGGGCAAGGTGCAATTCCAGGCGCATCACCAGCCGTTCAACTACCACGCTGCCTTCGATCCGGCGGCGCACGGTGCCTATCGCGCCGCGCATCTCAAGGACTACGACGCCGACTTCCGCGCCGACATGGCCGCCGGCCGGCTGCCCTCGGTCACGTTCTACAAGCCGCAGGGCAACCTCAATCAGCACGCCGGCTATGCCAACGTCGCCGACGGCGATACGCACATCGCCGGATTGATCGGCGAGTTGCAGCGCAGCCCGCAATGGCCGCACATGCTGATCGTCGTCACCTACGACGAGAACGGCGGCTTCTGGGATCACGCGCCCGTGCCGGAGGGCGACCGCTGGGGCCCGGGGACGCGCGTCCCGGCGATCATCGTCTCGCCGCTGGCCCGGCGCGGCTTCGTCGACAAGACGCCCTACGACACGGCGTCGATCCTGCGCTTCCTGACGCGGCGCTGGAACCTCGCGCCGCTGCCCGGCGTCGAAGAGCGTGATCGCGCCCTCGTCGCGCACGGCTACGCGCCGATGGGCGACCTCAGCGCGGCGCTGGAGGCGCCGCGATGATCGGCCGCGCGGCGCCGATCTTCTTCCTCTTCCTCTCGGCAGTCAGCATGGCCTTCGCAGAGACACCGTCGCCCAGCCCTCCGGTCGCCCCGCGCGAAGCGAAGGACGTCAGCGTGCACGGCGAGCGGCGCATCGACGACTACTTCTGGATGCGCGACCGCGACGACCCGCGCACCTTGCCTTATCTCGAAGCCGAGAACGCCTACGCCGACGCCTGGTTCGCCCCGTATGCAGCGCTGAAGGAAAAGCTCTACCAGGAGATGTTCGGCCGGATCCAGCAGGACGACGATTCCGTGCCCTATCGCAAGGGCGACTGGTGGTACTCGACGCGCACGTTCAAGGGCGAACAGTACGCGCATCACGTACGCCGCCGCGCTGTCGGCGCCGATCGGCGCTACGACCAGAACGGCAGCGACGAGACGTTGCTCGACCTCAACGCGATGGCACGCGGCAAGCCCTTCCTCGCCCTCGGCCTGCGCAGCGTGACCCGCGACGCGACGTTGCTCGCCTACAGCGTCGATTTCACCGGCGGGCGTGACTACGTCCTGCACCTGCGCGATCTCGACAGCGGCCGCGACGACGCCTGGTCGGTCGCGGAGGTCGCCGCGGCGGTGTGGGGCAACGACAGCCGCACGCTCTACTACGTGACGATGAACGAGGCGAAGCGGGCGAACCGGCTCTGGCGACACGTCGTCGGCAGCGCCGCGGCGGACACGCTGCTCTTCGAGGAGAAGGACGAGCTTTTCGATCTCGACGTCGCGAAGACGCACGACGAGCGCTACGTCCTTCTGACGAGCGAAAGCAAGGATTCGTCCGAGGTTCGCGTCATCGACGCCGGCGCCACCCCCGCCGCCTTCGCGATGCGCACCGTGTTCGAGCGCCGCGCCGACGTCGAATACCGCCTCGAGCATCGCGACGGCAGCTTCTACATTCGCATCAACGACACGGGTCGCAACTTTCGCCTCGTCAAGGTCGACGCCGAGACGCCAGACATCGCGCTCGCCGACGAGCTGATCGCGGCGCGCGATCGCGTCATGCTCGACGACTTCGACCTCTTCGCCGGGCATGGGGTCGTCACCGAGCGGGTCGACGGCAATCTGCAGCTGCGCGTCCTGGATTTCGGTCGCGGCGGCGAGCACACGGTGGCTTTCGACGAGCCGGCGTACAGCGTCCACACGCGCGACAACGCCGAGTTCGAGAGTACGAGCCTGCGCTTCGTCTACACGTCGATGACGACGCCGGCATCGACCGTCGACTACGACCTCGTGACGCGCGAGCGCGTGCTGAGGAAGCGCCAGCCCGTCCCCGGCTACGACCCGGCGCTCTATCGCAGCGAGCGAATGATGGCGCCGGCGGCAGACGGAACGAGCGTGCCGATCTCGCTCGTCTATCGACGCGACATGAAGCGCGACGGCGCGCAGCCCCTGCTCCTCTACGGCTACGGCAGTTACGGCATCGCGCTCGATCCCTCGTTCTCGCAGACCCGTGTCTCGCTGCTCGATCGCGGCGTCGTCTTCGCGATCGCCCACATCCGCGGCGGTGGCGACCTGGGCCGCACCTGGTACGAGGCGGGGAAGATGGCGAACAAGGCGACGACCTTCAGCGACTTCATCGCCTGTGCCGAAGCGCTGGTCGCGCGCGGCCTCACCGCGCCGTCGATGCTTGCGATCCAGGGGGGCAGCGCCGGCGGCCTGCTCATGGGCGCCGTCGTCAACCAGCGCCCCGAGCTCATCAAGGCGGTCGTGGCCGACGTCCCATTCGTCGACGTCATCAACACCATGCTCGACGAGACGCTGCCGCTGACGACGAGCGAATTCGTCGAATGGGGCAACCCAAAGCTGCCCGGGCAGTACGCCTGGATGCGCGCCTACAGCCCCTACGACAACCTGAAGCCTGGCGCCTATCCGGCGATGCTCGTGCGCAGCGGCCTGAACGACTCGCAGGTCGCCTATTGGGAGCCGAGCAAATACGTGGCGAAGCTGCGCAGCCTGAAGACCGACGCGAACCCCTTGCTCTTCAAGATCAACCTCGAGGTCGGACACGGCGGCGCATCGGGCCGCTTCGATGCCTTGCGCGAAGTCGCCGAGGACGATGCCTTCCTGCTCGTCCAGCTCGGTCGGGCTGAGTGACTCAGACGTCGAAGAAGACGGTTTCGCCGTCGCCCTGCAGGCGGATGTCGAAGCGGTAGAGCGCCGAGCCGTTGTCGGCACGGGCGTCGAGCCGCTCGGCGACGAGCGTCTGGCGTCGTTGTTCCCACTCGATCAGGTTGAGGACCGCATCCTTCGCGTTCGCCGCTGCCTCGTCGCCGAAGTAGATGCGCGTGTTCAGCCCCATGTTGATTCCGCGCGCGACGATCCAGGCGTTGATGTGCGGCGCCATGAAGCGGCCGTTGCGGCCTTCGACCGGCCCGGGCTTGATCGTGTCGAAGCGGTAGACGCCCGTCTCGAAGTCCGTGCAGGCGCGCCCCCAGCCGCGAAAGTCCGGGTCGATCGCCTTGCCCGGCTGGCGGTCCGCCGGATGCGCGTACTTGCCCTGCGAATTCGCCTGCCAGATCTCGATCAGCACGTCCTTCAGCACCGTGCCGATGCCGTCGAAGACGCGGCCTTCGATGCGGATGCGCTCGCCCTTGGTCTTTTCGTCCGTCAGCACGGGGCCGAAGTTGTTCTCGAAGATGTCGAAGCCGGCCGCATGCGGCGCCAGGCCGATGTGCACGTAGGGGCCGGCGGTCTGCGAGGCGGTCTCGCGAATCGAAAGCCCGGCGCCGCCCGGCGCAGCGACGATGCCGCTCATTGCAGCGCTCCTTGCAGCGTCTTCTGCACGGGGTTCTCGAAGAGCGTGGCGCGCTGCCCGCGCAGCACGATGTCGAAGCGCTAGGCGCGGCTGTCGAGCTGAATGAACGCGCTCTCGTCCTGCAGGGCGATCAGGCCGCGGATCTGCTCTTCGCTCGGCACCACGCCGAGGATCGGGCAGCGGCGGATCAGCGGGTCGCCCTCGAAACACATCTGCGTGACTAGCCGTTGCACCCAGCCGTCGCCCGAGATGGCGTAATGGATGTGCGACGGACGCCAGTCGTTGACGCGATTGCGCCACGGATAGGGGCCGGGCTTGATGGTGCGAAAAGCGTAGTAGCCATTCTCGTCGCTGAGCATGCGGCCGCAGCCGCCGAAGTTGGGGTCGAGCGCGCCGATGTACTGGTCCTTCTTGTGCCGGTAGCGGCCGCTGGCGTTGGCCTGCCAGACCTCGACGAGGGCATTCCTGACCGGCCGCCCGAGCTGGTCGCGGACATAGCCGTGCACGACGATGCGCTCGCCGATCGGCAGGCCCTCCTTGGCGTAGTTCATGATCAGGTCGTGGTCGAGCGGGCCGAGCTCGTCGGCGCGAAAGACCGGCGCAGTCACCTCCGAGAGCGACTGCTGCAGCGAGATCAGCGCCATGCGCGGGCTGCGCAGCACGCTGGTCTTGTAGGCGGGGGTGTATGCCGCAGGATGCGAGGTCGTGTCGCGCATCAGGTACTCGGCGTCCGGGGCGGCAGGTCTCGTCATCGTGGGCTCTCCTCGAAGCGACAGGCGCGACGATTGTCGCGTCATCCGGCCGCCGGGATCAGCGTTGCCGCCTTCGCGGTCGACCTTACTGGGAGGGTGCCGGCGCCGCGTGCGGGTGGGTCGCGGCCGCGTGCGAGCGCGGATGCGCGGCGAAGAAGCGCAGCATCTCGCGCGATGCATCGGGCCCGGCCGCGTCGGCGAAGCTGCCCGAAGCGTCGCCGCCCGACCAGGCGTGTCCGGCGCCGTGCACGATCCAGTGCTCGACCCGGCTCGGCGTTTCCGGCGCGGCGCCGGCAGGGTGGTAGACGGTGCGCGTGTAGAGGCGGCGGCCGACTGCGGCGCCGGCTGTGTCGGGCCCGTCGCGGGTCGACTGCCACGCCTCGGCACCGAGCGCCGAATCGACGACATGGCTGCCGTTGAGGAGGTTGACGGTCGAATCGGCGTCGCCATGAAAGACGATCAGCGGCGCGCCACGAGACGCTTGTGAACGGTCGTCGACCTCGACCGGTGCCGGGCGTGGCCAGGCCGCCAGCGGCACGGTGGGTGCGACCGTACCCAGGCCGGGCCAGGAGCCGGGCAGCGCGGCGGTGCTGCCTGATTTCATCGCCGCAAAAGCCGAGGCGGCGTCGTGCGCGGCGCCGGCAGCCAGCCCCGAGTGAACGCCCGCGGCGGCGTAGAGATCGCAATACTCGCGCGCCAGGATCGCCGCCATCGCGCCTCCCGCCGACAGGCCGGCGACGAAGACGCGATCGGCATCGACGGCATGCGTCGCCATGACGTGGCGGGTCATTCCGGCGAGCAATGCCGGCTCGCCGTGGCCGCGCCGCTGGTCGCCCGGCGCAAACCAGTTCCAGCACTTGTACGCGTTCGAGCGCGGCGCCTGCGCCGGATAGAGAACGAAGAAGCCTTGCTCCTGCGCCAGCGCGTTCATTCGCGTGCCGATGGCGAAGTCGTCGGGGTCCTGCTTGCAGCCATGCAGCATGACGACCAGCGGCAGGGGGCGACCTGTGCAGCCGGCGGGCTCGAAGAGCTTGAATGTGCGCGTTCCGGCGGCGCCGGTGTAGCTGCTTTCGGTGAAGCGCTCCGAGCTGCAATGTGCCGCAGGGGCCGCGGCGTCGGCCTCGACGCGGATCTCGGGTTCTACGGTTTGTCGGGCCTCGATGTGCGCTATCGGCGCGAGCGCAGGCGGCTCGATGTCGCGGACGCAGTCGTCGAGCACGTCGGCAACGGCAGGTTCGCGCGCGGCGCATTGCGCCTGTGTCGGTGCGGCAGCGGGCGGTGCCTTCGCGGCGACTGCCGCACTGAGCGCCTGCTGGATGAGCGCAGTCGCTTCGCCGAGACGGCCGCCTCGGACCAGGCCGGTGCTGGCCAGGATCTTCTTCAGGAACGAATTCAAGGGCAGTCGGAAGAAGTCGTTTGCCCGAAGCGTATACCGTTACGCGCGTCTTTGCTGCACTGCACCAAATTACTTGTGACTCGGCCGAGGCCGGTGTTGCAACTCGACCGCGTCTGCGACGTCGCTTATCCCTCCAATTCGGTATATGCACGCGTCGTCATGCGAGCCAACATCCGCCCCGCTTCGGGCATCTCGCCCGAGCGCGTGCACGACCCGTGTCGCATGACTCAGGAGGAATACTTCATGGCTACCCACAAACGCTTGACCCCCATCACCGAAGTCCATCTCGCGCTGGCCCCGAACGCGTCGTTCGAGGACATCGTCGCCGTCCTCAAGCAGACCCTGACCGTGCCCGAGCTGCCCGGCTTCAAGGGCTGCCGGCCGTGCCTGTCGGGCCTCGACCGCTTCATCGTCGAAGACATCGCGATGCAAGGCATCCGCTGATGCAACCGTTGCCGAAGCTTGGCGTGGGCCTGGCTTACCAGGCCCCGCTCGCTTCGCTGATCGAGGCGGCGGGCCGCGATCTCGACTATGTCGAGATCGTCCCGGACATCCTGTGGACCGACCTCGGCCCGTCCGCCTCGCCTCGCCATATCGACGATCCGGCGGGCCGCACGGCGCTCGAGCGGGCGAGTTGCGGCCGGCCCATCGTCGCGCACGGCATCGGCCTGTCGATCGGCAGCGCCGGCTTCTTCGATACGCAGCACGTCGAGCAGGTCGAGCGTTGGCGCCGGCACCTCGGCTTTCCCTGGCACAGCGACCACCTGGCTTTCCATCTCGCAGAGCACGGAGCCGGGCAGATGAACGTCGGCATCACCTTGCCCTTGCCGCGCGACCGCGAATCGATCGCACTCCTGGTACCGCGCATCCGCGAGGTGCAGCGTCGGGTGCCGGTGCCGTTCCTGCTCGAGAACAACGTCTACTACTTCGACATCCCCGACTGCGAGATGGACGAGGCGGCGTTCCTCAACACCCTGTGCCGAGCCAGCGGCTGCGGCCTGGTCCTCGATCTGCACAACGTCTATACGAACGCGTGCAACCATGGCTTCGACGCCGGCGCGCTGCTCGCCGATCTCGAGCTCGAGCACGTCGGCGAGATCCACGTCGCCGGCGGCATGGAGCTCGACGGCTTCTACCTCGATGCTCACTCGGATACGATCCCCGACGCCGTCTGGTCGCTGCTCGAATGGACCCTGCCGCGTTGCCCGAACGTCGGCGGCGTGACCTTCGAGCTGTTCGGCTCGTGGTTTGACAGCGTCGGCGGCGAGCGCGTGACGCGTGACCTGCGCCGCCTGCGCGCCCTGTGGGCGCAGGCGACGGGGCAGCGGCGCAAGGCCGACGCGGCGGTTGCGGAGACGGCGTGACGGCGCTCACGTTCCAGAGCACGCTCGCCAGGCTCATCGTCGAGCCGGATTTTCGCGACGCCGTTCGCGCCGCGGGTGCCGCTGTCATGCCCGAAGGGCTGACGCCGCTCGAAGCGTCGCGCCTCGCGACCATCGCGGCCGACCGGGGCATCGACATGAACCGCACCCTGCACAAGGGCTTTCGCCTCGGCAAGCTGCGCGCCCTCCTGCCGCTCACCTGCTCGCTGCTGACGCCGGCACGACTGGCACGCGAAGTGTCGAGCTTCTGGAAGGCGACCGCGCCGGCGAGCTTTTCCTTCCTGCCCGAGGCGCTCGAGTTCTGTGCCTTTCTCGAAAGGCGACGCCTGCACATCGCCTATCTCGCCGACGTTCTCGCCTTCGAGCGCGCCACGCTCGAGCTCGAGCGCGCGCGATTCGGCGAGGCGCCGCCGCAGCGCGTCCGCTTCCGGCATGACCCGGCGCGGCTGCTCGGCGCGCTGGCCGCAGGGCGGCGGCCGCGCGCCCTTCCAGAGCGAGTCTGCCAGCTCGTCGGTACGAAGACCGGCGATGAACCCGTGCGCTGGAGCTTCTGCCAGGACCTGTCAACCGGTAGCGCAGAAGCAGGCCACAGGCGCCGCCGCGCGTAGACCGCTACGATCGTGCCTGCGCTGCCTCGTCCGGCGGCGGCACGAAGGCACTGCGACATGAAAGCGACCTGGAACGGCGCGACCCTCGCCGAGAGCGACGACACGGTCGTCGTCGAAGGCAACCACTACTTCCCCGAGGCGAGCCTGAAGCGCGAGTACGTGACCTTCAGCAACCACCGCTCGATGTGCGCATGGAAAGGCGAGGCCCACTACTACAGCGTGATGGTCGACGGCGAGCTCAACCCGAACGCCGTCTGGTACTACCCCGAGCCGAAGGAAGCGGCCCAGGAGATCAAGGGCCGGGTCGCGTTCTGGAAAGGCGTCAAGGTCGCATGAAGCGGCCGCCGTCTACTTGCCCGCCTTGAAGTCGGTGAAGATCCTCGTGCGTACGCGCAGGATCGCAGGCGGGACGGCATCGGGAGGCGTCATGCGCGCCTTGTCTTCGGGCGAAAGGAAGATCGTCTTGTTCTCGGCGACGTCCTTCTTGACGAACTTCAGCGAGGCCGCGGTCGGATTCGCGTAGAAGACCTTGTTGGTCAACGAAGCCGCTACCTCGGGCCGCAGGATGTAGTTGATGAAGAGGTGTGCGTTGGCGACGTTCTTCGCGTCCTTCGGGATCGCCATCGTGTCGAAGAAGAGCGTCGCGCCGCCCTTCGGGATGAGCGCCTCGATCGCCGCCGGCTGCTTCGGGTTGGCCTCGAGGGCGCGGGCCCGCGAGATGTTGATGTCGCCCGAGTAGCCCATCACGGCGCAGAGCGACCCGCCGGCCAGGTCGTTGATGTAGCCCGACGACGAGAAGCGCGTCACGTACGGCCGGACCGACTTGAGCATCTTCGCTGCCGCATCGTAGTCGGCGGCGCTCGTGCTGTACGGCGGCTTGCCGACATAGAGCATCGCCACCGGCAGCACCTCGGACGCGGAGTCGAGGAAGTTGACGCCGCAGCTCTTCAGCTTGGCGGCGTACTTCGGATCGAAGATCAGGCTCCACGCGTTGTCGGGCATCGGCATGGAGCCGAGAGCGGCCTTCACCTTGGGTACGTTGATACCGACGGTGACGTAGCCCCACAGCCAGTCGACGAGGTACTGGTTGCCCGGATCGACGGTCTGCAGCGACTTGAGCAGCGTCGGGTCGAGGTTGCCCCAGTTCGTGAGCTTCGAGCGGTCGAGCTTTTGCAGCAAGCCACCCTGGATCTGGACCTTGGCGAAGTGCGAGCTGGGCACCACGATGTCGTAGCCCGTGTTGCCGGCGACGAGCTTGGCCTGCAGGACCTCGTTGGTGTCGTAGTTGTCGTAGTTGACCTTGATGCCCGTCTCTTTCTCGAAATTCTTGATCGTCTCGTCGGCGATGTAGTCGGACCAGTTGTAGACGTTGAGCACTTTCGGGTCGGCGGCGACCGCCGGGCCGGCCGCACCGAGGAGCGCGAGCGCGACCAATGCGAGCGTGCGGCGAGGAATGAAGCGAAAGCGTTCGGACATGGCGAGGATTCCGTGGAGCGGCCGAGGTGCGAATCGTAACGTCGGGCCATGGCGATGCATCGAAACTTGGTAAGGTGCGCGGTTCGGATCTCCTGTCCATGCTCGACCGCTTGCCCTCTTCCGACCGTCTGCCCGCGCTCGGCGTCGCCCACCGGCGGCGCCTCCGCGAGGTCTATCGCTCGGCCGGCTGGCCCTGCCGGGACGCGGTCGAGATCGAGCTCATCGCCGCCGGGCTGCTGGAGCGCGAGCGCGGCCCGCTCGGCCACGAGACGCTGCGCGTCAGCGACGCCGGCATCGCCGTCCTCGCCGAGACCTTGCACAAGAATCGCGGCCGGCGCAACGCGCACGAGCTTCTCGTCGAGCGCGTCGCCCGCGAGATGACGCGCGCCGGCAGGCTCGCCTGGCGCGGCCTCAGCGCGCGCGCCCGGGTCGGCGAGGCGTGGGCGATGGCGATGCCCGACGTCTTCTCGATCCGGCACACGACGGTCGAGGCGTACCTCGAGCCGATCGTTCACGAGATCAAGGTCCTTCGCTCCGACCTGCTCGCCGACCTGCGCCGCGCCGTCAAGCGCGAGGCCTATCTGCAGCTCGGGGGCGAGTGCTGGTACGTGATCCGTGAAGGCATCGCCGCACCCGAAGAGATCCCGCCCGAGTGCGGCGTTCTCGTCGCCGAAGCGGAGCGCCTCGTTGTCGCACGGGCCGCGCCGAAGCGGCCGTCGACGGTCGGCTTCTCGCTGTGGATGGCGCTCGCCCGAGCCACGCCGCTCGACGGCTGGCGCCTCGACGATGCGCAAGGCGCTCTCGGCGGCGACGCGGCCGCCGCGCCGTAGACGATGCCGCCTTCGTCCAGCGCCTCGACCGAGTCGATCGCCGTCACTCCCTTTGCGGAGGCGGAGAACGATCGGCGGGCGCGCCACGCACTCTGGGCCGCGCTCGTCCTGATCGTCGTCTGGGGCGCCAACTTCACGGTGCAGAAGGCCATCTTTCAAGCCTTGTCGCCGGGCGGATTTCTCTTCGCGCGCTACCTCATCATGCCGGTCGCCGCAGCGATGCTGCTGTACTTCCGCTTCGGCAGGCGCTGGCCGCGCGTCTCGCGCTCCGACGCTTTCGCGCTGCTTCGCCTGGGCCTTGTCGGCCACTTGCTGCACGTCGGCCTGGTGACCTACGGGATCGCCTGGTCGACCGCGTTCTCGAGCTCGCTGATCCTCGCCTGCGGGCCGATCTTCACGCTTCTCATCCTGCGCTGGCATGGTCTCGAGCAGCTGACGCGCGGCCAGATCGCCGGCGTGGCAGTGGCCTGCCTGGGCGTGATCGCCTTTCTGTCCGACAAGCTCTTCGGCGGGCATTGGCAGGCCAGCGCAGGCGACCTCGTGCTCCTCGTTGCCGCTTCGTTCTTTTCCTACTACACGGTCTCGGCCAAGCCGTTGATCGAACGCCTGGGAGGCGTGACAGTGATGACCTATGCCGTGCTGTTCGGCAGCGCGCCGGTCGTCGCCCTCAGCCTGCCTGGCGGGCTCGCCGTCGCCTGGCGTGACGTGAGCCTAGGCGTCTGGGCCGGAACGTTCTACGCCGTGATCGTGTCGGCGTTCTGCGGCTGGCTCGTCTGGGGCTGGATCAACGCGGTTCGCGGCGTCGCCCGGACCGCGCCGCTGATGTACCTGATGCCGCCGGTCGCCGGCATAGTCGCCTGGGCGGTGACCGGCGAGCGCTACTCGGCGATGAAGATCGCGGGCGCCGCGTTGACGCTCGCCGGCGTCGCCCTGGCGCAGTTCGGTTCGGCGCCGCGCGACCCAGTGCGCGAAGCGCCGGCTCCGGTCGATTGAGCTTTGGGACATGATGTGGGCGCAATGCCCGGACACCCGATGAAGACGACCTGCTCGCTGCTCCTGCACAGCGCGGCAATCGCGGCGCTGATCGTCGGCCTCGTCGCCTGCTCGAGGGGCGACGACGCGCCCGCGCCCACGGCGCGGGGAGAAGCCCTTGCCGCCACACCGGCCGCTGCGCCTGCTTCTTCGTCTTCGAGCGATGCCGGCGATGCCGGAGGCGGCATCGCCTGGAAGCATGCGGCGAGCGACGCCGAAGTCGATGCCGCCTTCGCCACTGCGCGCGCCGAGGCCAGGCCCGTCTTCGTCTACTGGGGCGCGAAGTGGTGCCCGCCCTGCAACCAGGTGAAGGCGACGCTCTTCAATCGGCAGGACTTCATCGAGCGCTCGCGGGCCTTCGTGCCCGTGTACATCGACGGCGACAGCCCGGGCGCGCAAAAGCTCGGCGCGCGCTTTCACGTCAGCGGCTATCCGACGATGCTGCTCTTCAGTCCGCGCGGCGAGGAAGTGACGCGCCTGCCGGGCGAGGTCGACCCGGGGCGCTATACCGAGGTGCTCAATCTCGGCATGAACGCGGCGCGGCCGGTGAAGGCGGTTCTCGCCGACGCGCTGGCCGGCGGCAAGGGGCTGCGCGCCGAGGAATGGCGACTGCTGTCGTTCTATTCGTTCGAGACCGACGAGCAGCAACTCCTCGCCAAGGACAAGGTCGCGCCGACCCTGGGCCGACTCGCGGACGCCTGCCCGCCCGCACCGCCCGAGATCAGGATGCGCTTGCGCCTGAAGGCGCTGGCGGCGACCGAGGCGAAGGCGCCGGTCGCTCCTGTGGCCGTCCGCGCCGAGCTGCAGGCCTGGCTCGCCGTCGCCGCTGCCGCCCGCGAGGAGGCCGATCAGCTGATCAACTCCGCCGCCGAGATCGTCCGTGCCGCCTCGGCCAAGGGAACGCCCGAGCGCAAGCACCTGCTGGCCGCGTTCGACATCGCCCTGCAGCGACTCGCGGCCGACCCGACGCTGTCTCGCGCCGACCGCGTGCAGGCGCTCACTGCCCGCGTCGACCTGGCGCGCATCGATCTTCCCGACGCCGAGGGCAAGTCCAGGGACGCCGCAAGGCCGGCCCCGGTGCCGCACCTGCCCACGGCACTCGTCGCCGAAGTTCGCGAGCAGGCGGCGCGGATGGATCGCGAGATCGACGACGCGTACGAACGCCAGGCCGTCATCACGGCCGCAGCCTACATGCTCGAGCGCGCCGGCCTTTCCGTGGAGTCCGACGCCCTGCTCGAGGGCAACCTCGCGAAGAGCCACTCGCCGTACTACCTCATGTCGGAGCTGGCGAGCAACGCGAGAAAGCGCGGCGACAAGGCCGGCGCGCTGCGCTGGTACCGCGAAGCCTTCGAGCAGAGCGAAGGGCCGGCAACACGCCTGCAGTGGGGCGCGAGCTACATCGGTGCCCTCGTCGACCTGGCGCCGGCTGACGAAGCGGCAATCGAGCGCACGACGCTGGCGCTGTGGCGCGAAGCGGCGGCGCATTCCGATGCGCTCGATCAGCGCAACGGCCGCTCGCTGCAGCGCATCGGCAAGAAGCTGCAGGCGTGGAGCGGGCACGGCGCCCACGCGGCGACGATGGCGCGCCTGCGCAACGAGCTCGCGGCGACGTGCGCGAAGGCCGATCGCGGCGCGACCGAGCGGACGACATGCGCCGGCTTGTTCACGCCGCCGGCCCGGCCGAGCGCCTAGGAACCGATGCCGTTGCTGCCGAAGCGAACGCCCGGCCGATGACGGGCTTGCTCTCGGTCGAGCAGCTGACCGTCCGCTTCGGTGCCGCCGCGGTCGTCGACGACGTCTCCTTCGAGATCGCGGCGGGCGAGAAATTCGCCCTCGTCGGCGAGTCGGGCTCGGGCAAGTCGATCACGGCGCTGTCGGTGCTCGGCCTCGTCGACGGGGCGACGACGAGCGGGGCGATCCGCTTTGCCGGCGCCGACCTGCTGCAGGCGAGCGAGCCCGAGCTGCGCGCCGTGCGCGGCGGCGAGATCGCCATGATCTTCCAGGAGCCGATGACGGCGCTCAATCCCTTGCACACGATCGGCGCCCAGATCGTCGAGGTGCTCGGCCTGCACGAGAAGCTCCGCGGGCGCGCGGCGCGCGACCGCGCCGTCGACCTGCTCGCCAAGACGGGCATTCCCGAGCCGGGGCGGCGGGTCGATTCGTACCCGCATCAATTGTCGGGCGGGCAGCGGCAGCGCGCGATGATCGCGATGGCGCTCGCCTGTCGGCCGAGGCTGCTCATCGCCGACGAGCCGACGACGGCGCTCGACGTCACGATCCAGGCGCAGATCCTCGCCCTGCTCGACGCGCTGCAGGCGGAGATGGGCATGGCGCTGCTTTTCATCACGCACGACCTCAACCTGGTTCGCCGCTTCACGCACCGCGTCGGCGTCATGGAGCGGGGGCGCCTGGTCGAGTGCGGGCCGACAGGGCAGGTCTTCGCGGCGCCGCAGCACGCGTACACGAAGAAGCTCCTGGCGAGTCGCCCTGCGCGCCTCGTCGGGGCGATCGATGCGGCGGCGCCGCTGCGGGTCGAGACGCGTCGATTGCGCGTCAGCTTCGACATCCCGCGCGGCTGGTTTCGCCACCGCGGCTTCGACGCCGTTCGCGAAGCGACGCTGACGCTGCGGCGCGGCGAGACGCTCGGCATCGTCGGCGAATCGGGATCGGGCAAGACGACGCTGGCGATGGCGCTGCTCGCCCTCGTGCCCGTGGCCGACGGATCGGTGGCGCTCGACGGCGAGCGCGTCGACAGCGCCGACCGCGACGCCTTGCGCGCCATGCGCCGGCGTCTGCAGGTCGTGTTCCAGGATCCGTTCGGCTCGCTCAGCCCGCGCATGACGATCGGCCGCATCGTCGGCGAAGGGCTGGAGCTGCATCGCCCCGATCTCGACGCGATCGCGCGGAAGGCTCTTGTCGCCGCGATGCTCGACGAGGT
>DATMGW010000069.1:0-4996 GCA_035555295.1 Caldimonas sp. | reverse complement strand
GCAGCGGCGATCTCGATCCGGGCGTGCTGATCTATCTCATGCGCGAGAAGGGATTCGATGCGGGTCGGCTCGAAGAGATGGTGGACCATTGCGCCGGCCTCCTCGGCATCTCCGGCATCGCCGGCGACATGCGGCAGCTGCACGAGCAGGCCGCTGCGAATGCCGACGTGCGGCTGGCGATCGAGATGTTCTGCTACTCGGTGCGCAAGCAGCTGGCTGCCATGACGGCGGTGCTCGGCGGCGTCGACGCGATCGTCTTCACGGGCGGGATCGGCGAGAACGATCCCGACGTGCGCGGCGCGATTTGCGCCGGGCTGGCATGGGTCGGGATCCGTCTCGATCAATCCAGGAATCGGGCCGGGAATGGCGGCCTCGTCAGCCACCCGTCGTCGAGCTGTGCGGTCCATGTTCTCGCGTCGAAGGAAGACGAGCAGATCGCGCGTCACACTGCGGCGTTGCTGTGACGACGCGCTTGCCGCCGGTAGCGGTCGGGCGCATCGAACGCCTCGCGGCAGCACGAAATGGAATATTCGGGGTACTACGGCTATCCCTATTGCTGGGGCGGCGCCGGTTACTGGGGCGGCGGCATGTTCCCAATCTGATGATGCCCGGCTACGGCGGCCATGACTCGCCGCAGGCGATCCGCTCGGAAGAGCAGGGCGCCTACGCGGCGAGCGCGCCGGTCGACATCCAGAAGAGCCGCGGCGTCGCCTACCTGATGATCACCCACGACATCTCGATCGCCCGCGCCTTCGCTGATCGCGTTGCGGTGATGATGAAAGGAGGTCGTGGAGATCGGTCCCGCCGACGCGGTGCTGCGCACGCCCGCGCATGAATACACCCGGCGCCTCATCGCCGCCGTGCCGGAGCTCGACTAGGCCATCGTCGCTGCGCCCGACCCAAGCGCGGTCGACCGGATGGGGTGCGGGACGGTCAGCGCCGCTGATCGAACCGGCGTCCGACAAGCGCCGATGCGATGTTGATCTTCTGCACGTCGATCGTGCCGCCGGCGATTCCCCAGCCCCAGGCGTCGCGCAGGCGCCTCTCGATGTCGAAGGCCTTGCTGTAGCCGTAGCCGCCGAAGAGCTGCATCGCCGTCCCCGTCACGACGCGAACCATCTCGTTCGCGAAGCACTTGGCCATCGAGCTGTCGAGCATCGAGGGCAACCCTTCGCCGGCCGCCGCGACCGCGTGGTGGAGGAGCAGCCGAGCGGCCTGCACCTGCATCGCCATCTCGGCGAGCTTGATCTGCACGGCCTGGAACTCGACCAGCGCCTTGCCGAACTGGCGGCGCTCCTGCACGTAGGCCAGCGCGTCGGCGAGCGCGCCGGCAGCGATGCCGATCGACATCGTCGTATTGCCGCAGCGCTCGAGGTCGAACGCTTCCATGAGCTTCTTGAAGCTTCCGGCGGGAACGACGACGTTCTCGAGCGGCACCTCGACGTCGTCGAAGTGGATGTCCGCCGTCATGATGCCGCGAAAGCCCATCAGCTCCTCGCGCGCGCCGAAGCGCAGCCCCGGCGTTCCCTTTTCGACGTAGACGGCGCCGATGCCGGCCGCGCCGGGATGGTCGGACAGGCGCGCGTAGACGAGGTAGCCCTGCGCGTGACCGGCACCCGAGCACCATCGCTTCGTGCCGCGCAGGACGAGCCGGTCACCGCGCTGTTCGGCGCGGGTCGTCAGGTCGGTGAGCGCGGTGCCTGCTTCGGGCTCCGACATGCTGACGGCGATGACGAGCTCGCCGCGGCAGACGCGCGGCAGGAGCCGGCGTTTCATCTCTTCGGACGCGAAGTGCACGAGCACGGCCATGGGCCCGAAGTTCGCCTCGAAAACGGGCATGGCGACGGCCGACGAGATCTTCGCGAATTCCTCGAGAGCGAGCACGGCCTCCAGATGCCCCAGCCCCTGGCCCCCGTAGGCCTCGGGAACGTTGATGCCGAGCACGCCGAGCTCGGCGTAGCGCTTCATCCACGCGTCGGACAACGACTCGTCGCGTGCTTCCAGTTCGCGGGCGAGCGGCGGCAGCTCGGCGCTCGCGAAGCGGCGGACCGCTTCCTGCAACGATTGCTGTTCGGGGGTCATGGGGCCGACAGTTTGCCTCACGCGCCACGCCATTCTTGCCAGAATGCCGTCCCGGGGGCAGGCAGATCAAAGGAGCTTCGATGCAATACCGACGTCTCGGCAAGAGCCAGCTGAAAGTGTCCGCGCTATGTCTCGGGACGATGATGTTCGCCGACCAGACCGACCTCGCCGAAGCCCGGCGCATGGTGGCGCATGCGCGCGAGCACGGGGTCAATTTCATCGACACCGCCGACGTCTACTCGAACGGCAAATCGGAAACGATGGTGGGCAAGGCGATCAAGGACGGGCGCGACGACTGGATCGTCGCCACCAAGGTCGGCAACCGGATGTCGGACCGGCCGAACGAAAGCGGCTACTCGCGGGCCTGGATGCTCCGCGAATGCGAAGGCAGCCTGCAGCGCCTGGCGACCGATCGCATCGACATCTACTACCTGCACCGTGACTTCAACGGCACGGAGCTGGAGGAGCCGCTTCGGGCCATCGACGCGCTGCTGCGCGCGGGCAAGATCCTCTACTGGGGCGTCTCGAACTTTCGCGGCTGGCGCATCGCCGAGATCGTCCGTGTTGCGCGTGAGCTCGGCATGCCCGGCCCCGTCGTGTGCCAGCCGTACTACAACCTCCTCAACCGGCAGCCCGAAGTCGAGGTCTTGCCGGCTTGCGCACACCACGGCATCGGCGTCGTTCCATACAGCCCGATCGCGCGCGGCGTGCTTTCGGGCAAGTACGCACCGGGCAGCCCGCCGGCCGAAAGCACGCGAGCCGGTCGGGGCGACAAGCGAATCATGGAAACGGAGTTCCGCGAGGAATCGCTCCTGGCAGCGCAGGCGTTGAAGGCGCACTGCGACCGCAAGGGCGTCTCGCTGCCTCATTTCGCAACGGCCTGGGTCCTGGCGAGCCGGTCGGTCAGCGCCGTGATCGCGGGGCCGCGCACGCTGGGTCAATGGCGCGACTATTTCGCCGCGCTCGACATCGTCATCGACGGCGAAGACGAGCGCTTCGTCGATTCGCTCGTGAGGCCCGGCCATCCGTCGACGCCGGGCTACAGCGATCCGGCCTATCCGCTCGAAGAGCGCTGACCGCGCTGTCGCTGCTTCGACCGGGCCGTCGCCTGTCCGCACCGCGTGAAGGTGGTGCGCGCGGTGCGGGGCGTAGACTGCGGAAGAAGATGTCAATGAATGACACAGGCGACTGCCGCGTCGCCGTACACGTGGCCGGGCGGCTGCCCGTTTCCAAGGAGACTTCATGCTTCGTACCACCCAACGCGGCGAGCTGTGCCGTCGCGCTCTGCGTCGCTGTCGCGAGTGCGTCGCCGTCGCTCCCCTCGCCGTCGCCGCGGCGATCGGTCTTGCGAGCAGCCTCGCAGGGGCCGCTCCGCCCCGCGGTGGCGCCGCCAACATCGCGATGATCGGCGAGCCGCAGACGCTCGACCCGATGGCGTCCACCGCCGATCTCGTCGGCACGATCATGCTCGAGGTCTACGAGCTCCTCTACACCTTCGATGCGAACTGGAACGTCGCGCCGATGCTGGCGGAGAGCCTGCCGGCGATCTCGAACGGCGGCTTGGTCTACACAATCCCCTTGCGCAAGGGCGTGAAGTTCCACAACGGCCGCGAGATGAGCTCCGACGACGTGCTGGCGTCGCTGAAGCGCTGGATGGAGATGGCGCCGCGCGGCAAGGCGGTCGCCAAGGAGATCAAGAGCATCGACGCCAAGGGCCGGAACGCGATTGTCATCACGCTCAACCGTCCCTACGCGCCGCTGCTGGCGCACCTGGCGCTTCCGAACGGGTTCGCCGCGATCATGGCCAAGGATTCGATCGCCACGCCGCTCACGCAGTTCGTCGGCACCGGCCCCTACATGTTCAAGGAACGCAAGCCCGACCAGTACGTGCAGCTGGTCCGCTTCGACGGTTACAGCGCCCGCAGCGAACCCGCGAGCGGCTACGCCGGCAAGCGCGAAGCCCTGCTCGACGAGCTGCGCTTCATACCCGTGCCCAACGCCAACACCCGCGTCGAAGGGTCGCTGTCGGGGCAATACCACTTCGCCGACCTGCTGCCGGTCGAGTCCTATGCGCGGCTCGAGAGCGCGGCCAACGTCAGGCCCGTGCTGACGGCGCCGTTCGGCTTTCCGTACCTCGTGCTCAACACCAAGCAGGGGCCGCTCGCCAACCTGGCGTTGCGCCAGGCGGTGCAGGAGGGGCTGAACGACGCCGACATGCTGGGCGCCGGCTTCGGCGACCCGAAGTTCTACAGCGCCGACGCCAACCACTACGCGAAGAACACGCCGTTCTATTCGATGGCCGGGACCGAGCACTACGGCAAGGGCGATGCGAAGAAGGCCGCGGCGCTGGTCGCCGCCGCCAAGTACGACGGTACGCCGATCAAGATCCTGACCAGCCAGCAGTACGACTTCCACTACCGGATCGCGCTGGTGATGGCGGAGAACCTGAAGGCCGCCGGCTTCAAGACCGACATGCAGGTGGTCGACTGGTCGACGCTGATCCAGCGCCGCAACGACCCGGCGCTCTGGGACATCTACATCACGCACTCGGCCGTGCTGCCCGAGCCGACGCTGACGCCGCCGCAGCTCGGCGACGGCGCGCCCGGCTGGTGGAGTTCGCCGGCCAAGGACGCGGCGCTGGCCGCGTTCAACGCCGAGTCCGATGCGAAGAGGCGCGGCGCCCTGTGGGGCAACATCCAGTCGGTGGTCTACACCGAGGTGCCGTACATCCGGGTCGGCAATTTCAACAACGTGACGGCGCGCTCGAGCAAGCTCGAAGGCTACGTGCCGATGCCGTGGCCGTTCTTCTGGAACACGAGCCTGCAGAAGTGAGATGACCCGGTATCTCGCATCCCGCTTCGCCGGGATGGCGGTGGTGATGCTGCTCGTCGCCACCCTGGTCTTCTTCATCACG
>DATMGW010000068.1:0-12278 GCA_035555295.1 Caldimonas sp. | reverse complement strand
CGACATTGCGCAACTCGCGCACGTTGCCGACCCAGCGATGCTCGGCCAGGCGCGCCAGCACCTCGGGCGCGAAGCGCTTCTTCTCGCCTTCGCGCTCGCCGATCTGCTCGAGGAAATGCCGGGCGATCAGCGGCACGTCCTCGGCGCGGTCGCGCAGCGCCGGCAGGTGGATCGGAAAGACGTTCAGGCGATAGAGCAGGTCCTCGCGCAGCTTGCCGCTGGCCACGGCCTGCAGCGGGTTGCGGTTGGTCGCGGCGATCAGGCGCACGTCCGCCTCCTGAACCTGCGTGGAGCCGACGCGCATGAACGTGCCGCTTTCGAGGACGCGCAGCAGCTTGACCTGCAGGTCGAGCGGCATCTCGGTGACCTCGTCGAGGAACAGGGTGCCGCCGTTGGTGCGCTCGAAAAAGCCCAGGTGCTGGCGATCCGCGCCGGTGAAGCTGCCCTTCTCGTGGCCGAAGATCTCGCTCTCGATCAGGTGCGGCGAGATCGCGCCGCAGTTGACGGCGAAAAAGGGCTTGGCCCGCCGCCGGCTCAGATCGTGGACGGTGCGCGCAACGACTTCCTTGCCGGTGCCGCTTTCGCCGGTCAGGAAGACCGACGCGGCGGTACCCGCGACGCGGACGATCTGCCGGTAGATGCGCTGCATCTCCGCCGAGCGCCCCCACAGCGCGCCGAAATGGCCGTCGTTCTCGAGCTGCGACTCGAGGTCGCCTGCCGCTGCCTGCAATGCCGAAGGCCGGGTCACGCGCGAGAGTACGCCTTGCAGCTGCTTGAGGCTCATCGGCTTGACGAGATAGTCGGCGGCGCCCAGGCGCAGCGCCTGGATCGAGGTGTCGAGGCTCGCATGGCCGGTGATCAGGACCAGTTCCGTGTTGGGCAAGGACTTCGCGTCGTTGAAGAGCTCCATGCCGCTGCCGTCGGGCAGCATCAGGTCGAGCAGGACGATGTCGGGCTCCTGCAGCGACATCTGGCGACGCGCGTCGCGCAGGGAGCCGGCCGTGGCGACGGTGAACCCCTCGCTGGCAATGAGCATCGCCATCGTCTCGGCGGCATCGGCGTCATCGTCGACGAGCAGGGCGTGCGGCACGGAAGAAATCCTCTGTGTTGGCGGGCTGGACCCGCGTTGCGGATGGCGATTCGATCGTAGGCACGACAACTGCCCGTTGCAACAATGGGCCCGCGTATTCGCGCGTAGGACAATGCCTACGCGCCGATCTTTGGCGCCGTGCTCGGCCTCTTGTGAAAGCTCGCCGCAAGGGGCAGCGCCATCCCCGGCAGAATACCCGCGCCGCACGATCGCGGCGCGATCGGGGCGGTCATGGCAACAAGCCTGCGGCGATGGAGCGGGCCGCTTGCGGCCTCGCTTGCGGGACTACCCGGCGCGGCACTCGGGCGCGAGCCCGCCGCCCTGCCGTCGATCGGCCCCGTGCCGATCGAATTCATCCTCTTCGCGATCGTCCTCGCCGGAGTCGCCCTCGCCCATCACCACACGATGCGCATCGCCCTCGGCGGCGCGATCGTGATCGCGCTGTACAAGATCGTCTTTTCGCCCTTCAAGACGGGCGCCGGCGTTGCCGGCTTCGCCATGCACCTCCAGCACGAGTGGGTGATCCTCGTCAACCTGCTCCTGCTGCTCCTCGGCTTCGCCCTGCTGGCCGACCTGTTCGAGAAGAGCGCCGTTCCGGCGGCGCTGCCGAGCGTCCTTCCTGACGACTGGAAGGGCTGCTTCGTACTCCTCGCGGCGGTGTTCGTCCTGTCGAGCTTTCTCGACAACATCGCCGCGGCGATGATCGGCGGTGCGGTCGCGCACACCGTCTTTCGCGGCAAGGTGCACATCGGCTTTCTCGCCGCGATCGTCGCCGCTTCGAACGGCGGCGGCGCGGGCAGCGTCGTCGGCGACACGACGACGACGATGATGTGGATCGCCGGCGTGCATCCCATAGAGGTTCTGGAGGGATTCATCGGCTCCGGAGTGGCGCTGGTCCTGTTCGGCATTCCCGCGTCGCTGCAGCAGCAACGCTTTTCTGCGATCCAGAAAGACGCCGCTCCGGGCGTGCGTATCGACTGGACACGGGTTGCCATCGTTGCCTTCATCCTGGCCGCCGCGATCGTCGTCAACGTGACGATCAACACCCGATTCAAGGATCTCGCGGACGGCTTTCCCTTCCTCGGCGCCGCGGTCTGGCTGGCGATCCTCGCCACCGCCTGGTTGCGAACCCCGACCTGGTCGCTCCTGCGCCGCGCCCTGATCGGCTCGATCTTCCTGCTCTCGCTCGTCCTGTGCGCGTCGATGATGCCGGTCGAGCGGCTGCCCTCGGCGTCGTGGCAGACGGCGCTCGGTCTGGGCTTTCTCTCGGCCGTCTTCGACAACATCCCGCTCACCGCGCTCGCGCTCAAGCAAGGCGGCTACGACTGGGGCTTTCTCGCCTACGCCGTCGGCTTCGGCGGATCGATGCTCTGGTTCGGCTCGTCGGCCGGCGTGGCGCTGGTGAGCATGTATCCCGAAGGTCGCTCGGCCGGGCTGTGGCTGCGCCACGGCTGGCACGTCGCCGTGGCCTACGTCATTGGCTTCTTCGTGATGCTGGCGCTGATCGGCTTCGAGCCGGGCAGCGTGCTCGCGGGCAGCGCGACCCCTCCCGCGGTCGCGCCGACCTCCGGACGCTGAAGAAGCGGGCCCCTCGGCGGGCCGGCCGCACGGCGGTCGGGGCTACTGCAACTGCTTGGCCAGAAACGCCTCGACGCGGCGCCAGAAGTCGTACTGATTCTCGACCTTTTGCCAGCCGTGTCCTTCGCCTTCGTAGACGATCCACTCGGGCGGATGACCGGCGGCCTGCAGCGCAGCGCGCATTTTCGTTCCGTGCTCGATCGGCACTCGGCGATCGTCGCGGCCGAAGGCGAGCAGGAGCGGCGCACGGATCTCGGCGGCGCGTTCGGAAGGTGCCGAGGCGCGCAGCATCGCGGCGTCCTTGATCGGGTCGCCAAGAATGACGGGCAGGCCGTAGCGGCGCCATTCCTCGGGCAGGTCGCTCTGCCAGCTGGCTTCGAAGAGGAGGCGCGGGTCGGTCACGGCGACCCACGCCACGCCGCAGCGATACTTGTCCGGGAATCGGACCAGGCTCATCAGGGTCGAATATCCGCCATAGCTCGCCCCCGCGATGCAAACGCGCTTCGGGTCGATCAGGCCTTGCTTGGCCGCCCAGTCGGCGGCATCGGCCACGTCGTCCTGCATCGTGTCGCCCCAATGCTTCCAGCCGGCCCGGAAGTGCGCTTCGCCGTACCCGGTGCTGCCGCGGAACTCGGGCTCGATGACGACATAGCCGCGCGACGCAAGGAACTGCGCACTCGCATGCCACCTCCATTCCCCGCCACGAACGAACGGCCCGCCGTGTACGAGTACGACCGCCGGACGCTGCGTGCCGGGTGAGAGTTTGTCCGGAGGGACCGTGACCCAAACCGGCAGATCGCGACCGTCGCGGGCCGTGATTCGGTGCAGATCGAGCCGACCCATCGTCTTCGGGTCGATGTCGGGCCTGACTGCGCCGATCGAGTCCCAGGTCTCGCTCTTCGGTCGGTAGATCCAGAAGCTTCCCGGGTCCTGATCCGACCACGAATGGACGAGCACGACGTCCGGGTCTTCGCAATGATGGCAGGTGACGTGGTTGACATGGCCGGGGAAGCGGCGATCGACGATGCCCTGGATCTCCTTCATTCGCGGCTCGAACCAGACTGTCGATTCGGCGTCGGTATCGACTCGAACCCCGCGCCAGCGGGCGTCGTCATCGCCGACGATGAAGGAGCCTGCGAAATCGAATCCAGGCGCGCGGACCAGCGACTCGGCCTCGGGCTTGCCGGTAGCGAAGTCGAAACGGCGGATGGCCGCCGTCCGCGCCGGCCCTTCCGGCACGGCAACGAAAAGGCGCGCGTTCGCGTCGACGAAGCGCGGAACGAACGGCGCCTCGGTGCTCCGGTACGCTGCGATCACCTCCCAGCTCGACTTGCCGGGAGCGCGCCAGAGGATCTTCTCCTGATCCTTGTCTTCGGTCAGCACGACACGCGGCTCGCCCTTCGGGTCGAACCACCATCGCATCGCATGCGCGGGCTGCTCGAGCGAAGCCGTCGTGACGCTGCCGTCGACGACATTGAGGCGCTTCACGTTGACCGTGTCGAGATCGCCGAGCAGATTGAAGACATACTCGCCGACGATGATCGTGTCGCCGGCGCCGGTGCCCCTGGGAATCGCGAGCAAGCCATGCGTCTGCTCGAGCGGCTGGCGTCCGGCGTTGCGGTTGAGTTCCATGAATGTCGGGCGTGCATAGACCAGCTGCCGCTGACTGGTCCCGTCACGGTTGATCGCGAAGAGCCCGCCGCCGAACTTCCTCTCCGCCATTTCCAGCGCGAGGTCGGCGACGTTGAAGACGATCCTGTCGTCGTTGACCCAGTCGAAACTGAAGACGTCGGCGTTGGAGAAGCTCGCGATCACGAGGGGCGCCTGCTTGCCCTCCGAGTCGACGACTGCCAGCGCCCTTCGTCCGGTCCCGGCGCCGGCGCTGATCGCCAGCCATTTGCCTGACGGCGATAGTTGCGCGTCTGCGATCTTGGAACGCGAGAAGAACGTCTCGACGGACGGTGGCGCGGCCGAGGCGCTCACCCACGGCAGAAGGAGAAGCGAGAGAGCAGCCGCAACGAGTTGACGCATGATCACCCGGGAGAGGAAATCGGCCGGAAGTATACGGTCGCCTCCGACGCGAACGGCCCTGCAATTCACGCCAGCACAAGCGGCAGCAGCGGGCGCCGCGTCGCCGGGCAGAGCCGGAGCGAAAGCGACTTGCGCCATGTCAACCGTCCGCGCAGGCGAAAGCCGATCATTCGGCAACGGGCCCGGCGGTCGCAATCGCGGATCCGACCCATCATGTTCACGCAACTCACCGAGCAAGACGCAGGATTCCTCTACCTCGAGACCGCGGAGACGCCACTGCACGTGGGCAGCGTGAGCCTGGTCGAGGTGGCGCCGGGCCGTGAAGGCGACTTCTACGAGGACTACAAGCGCCACGTGGCGAGCCGCCTGCACCTGCACCCGCTGCTGCATCGCAAGCTCGTGCCGCTGCCGTTCGACCTCGACCACCCCTTCTGGGTCGAGGACAAGCACGTCGACGTCGACTACCACGTGCGCCATCAGACGCTGCCTCGTCCGGGCAGCCCGAGGCAGCTCGAGGACCTGGTCGGCCGACTGCACAGCAACTTCCTCGATCGCAGCCGCCCGCTGTGGGAGTTCTACGTGATCGACGGGCTGGAGTCGGGGCAGGTCGCCGTCTACACCAAGATCCACCACGCGGCGATGGATGGGGCATCGAGCCAGGCTCTGATCACCGCCCTGTACGACCCCACTCCCGAGCCGCGCGAGGTCCCGGCTCCCCCGCGCGTGCGCGATTCCGACGACAAGAGCGATCTCGAGGAAGTGCTGCGCGGCATCGGCCGCCACCTGGCGCGCCAGGAGATCCGCGCCCTGCAGTACGTGCCCGAGGCCCTGAAGGCGCTGGCGCGGCTGCTGCTGCCCGACGCCGACACGCTGAAGTTCGGCAAGCCGGTGCTGCCGCCGCTGGTCACGCCGCGGACGCTCTTCAACGTCGGCATCACGAGCCAGCGCATCTACGCCGCGCGCAGGCTCGAGCTCGGCCGGGTCAAGCGCATCGCCAGGCAGGTCGACGCGAAGATCAACGACGTCGTCCTGACGATCGTCGCCGGCGCCTTGCGCCGCTATCTGAAGGACCGCGACGCCCTGCCGAAGAGGTCGATGACGGCGATGGTTCCCGTCTCGCTGCATACGCCGAACGAGCCGCCGTTGAGCAACCACAACGCAGCCCTGCTGTGCAGCATCGGCACCGACGTGGCCGACCCGTACCGGCGGCTGCTCGTCATCCGCGACGCCATGACGGACCAGAAGCGCATGCTCGGCAACGTCAAGAACGCGCTGCTGCCCGATCTCAGCTTTCTCGGCAGCGGCGCGCTGATGCGCGGTGCCGTCGAGCTGTACCGGCGCGGCAAGCTGGCCGACCGCTTGCCCCCGATGTTCAACCTCGTCGTCTCCAACGTGCCCGGCCCGCCGGTGCCGCTGTACATCGCCGGCGCCCGCATCCTGAGCCTGCATCCCTGCTCGATCCCGTTCCACGGCACGGCTCTCAACGTCACGATCGAGAGCTACTGCGATTCGCTCGACTTCGGGCTGATTGCCTGCCGGCGCACGGTGCCCGACCTGCACGAGCTCGCCGACCTGTTGCCCGATGCCCTGACCGAGCTGGAGCGGGCGGTCGCTCGCAAGGTCCCCGTTGCGGCGAAGACATCCCGGCGACCCGTGCCGATCGCCTCGGCGACGCGCCTCAAGCCATCGCCGCCCGTGGCACGCGTCAAGCCACCGCCCAAGGTGCCACGACTCAAGCCATCGGCGAGGATCAAGTCCCCGGCCCCAACGCGCCCGCGCCGGACGCGCCGCACGGCTTCCTCTCCCTCCGGCGAAGCGAAGAACCCATCATGACCCGCACCAAGACCACCAAGACCCGCACCTCCGCTGCCAAGACCTCTCGTTCCTCCGCAGCGGCGAAGGCGAAGACCAGCCACGTCGCCAAGGCCGCGACGGCCGCACCGAAGGCACCGTTGCTCGACCTGCGCGGCATCCTCGACAAGATGAAGCTGCCCGGCGTCGACGTGTCCGGCCTGATCGACAGCCGGCGCAAGGACGTCGCGGCGCTGCTGGCGGCCAACAAGCAGGCTTATCGAGGCTTCGAGGCCCTGGCACGGCGGCAAAGGGAAATGCTCGCCGAAGCGATGAAGGGACTCAAGGCCAACGCCAAGGAGACCCTCGCGACGCCGGGCGTGTCGAAGCGCGCCGCGCGTGTCGCCGAGCACGCCCAAGAGGCGTTCGGCCAAGCGCTGGCGAACATGAAGGAGATCGCCGAGATGTCGGCGCAATCGCAGCAGCAGGTGGTCGACACGCTCAAGAAGCGCCTGCGCGAAAGCATCGACGAGATCGGTGGCCGGCTCAAGCCAACGCCTTGAACGCGCGCCGCCCGAGCCTGCTGCCGTGACGACTTCCGACGCCAGGAAGGGCGACGCCGCGGCGCCCGGTTCGCACGCGACCGCGCCGCGGCCGCGCGCGCCCGGGCCGCTGCTGCGCCTGCTCGAGACCCGGGCGCCGCTGGAGTTCGCCAGCGCGGTCGCGCTGCGCCCGCTCTGGGGCATGGCACCGAGCGGCGACGGTCATCCGGTGCTCGTTCTGCCCGGGCTCGTCGCCGGCGACGCCAGCACGGCCGTCCTGCGCAGCTTCCTGCGCGCCTGCGGCTATGCCGTCAGCGGCTGGGGCCAGGGCCTCAATCTCGGCCTGCGCAGCGGCGTGCTCGAGACGACGCAGGACACGCTGCGCCGCCTGCATGCCGAGCACGGTCGCAAGGTCAGCCTGGTCGGCTGGAGCCTGGGCGGCCTCTATGCGCGCGAGCTGGCCAAGGTGGCGACCGAGTGCGTGCGCCAGGTGATCACGCTCGGCTCGCCGTTCACCGGCCACCCGCGCGAGACCAATGCCTGGCGCCTCTACGAATGGGCCAGCGGCCACCGCATCGACTCGCACGACCTGCACGCCCCTCTTCGCTTCGCGCCGCCGGTGCCGACGACTTCGATCTGGAGCCGCAGCGACGGCGTCGTCTCCTGGTGGTGCAGCGTCGAGCCGCGCCACCACGAGGCGGAGAACATCGAGGTCAGCGCGAGCCATCTCGGCATGGGTGCCCATCCGGCCGTGCTGTACGCAATCGCCGACCGCATGGCGCTGCCCGAAGGCGCGTGGCAGCCCTTCCACCGTGAAGGCTGGCGCTTCCTGGTCTATGGAGACACCGAGCAACTCCGCCACGCGCATGGCGGCACCGGCGCGGCTCACACGGCCGGCCACCCTGACCCGATGGAGGCCAAACGATGAACGATCGACCGGCTTTCACCTTCGGGCTCGACAAGGTTCCGCGCGACCCGAACAACGACTACACGGCGGCGATGGCCGAGCGGCGGCGCGACTTCGCGCGCGAGCACTGCGGCTCGACGCTCGAGAACGTCGGCCGCTACACGATCGATCCGGCAACGCTGTCGGGCAACATGGAGAACTTTTTCGGCGTCGCGCAGGTGCCGATGGGCTTGGCCGGGCCGCTGCACATCCGCGGCGAGCACGCGCAGGGCACCTTCTACGTGCCCATGGCGACGACCGAAGGCACGCTCGTGGCCAGCTACAACCGGGGCATGCGCCTGCTCGCCGAAAGCGGCGGCGTCAAGACCACGGTCGTCGAGCAGTTCATGCAGCGCTCGCCGGTCTTCATGTTCGACGACGCGCTGGCGGCGCGCGACTTCGGGGTCTGGGTCGAGGAGCACATGGCGGATCTGCGCCGCGAAGCCGAGGCCACGACGCACGTCGGGCGGCTCGTCAACATCTACCAGTACGCGGTCGGGCCGATGCGCAACCTCCGCTTCAACTACACGACGGGCGACGCGGCCGGGCAGAACATGGTCGGCAAGGCGACGCTGGCGGCCTGCGAGTGGATCGCCGCGAACTACCCGGGCGGAGCGAAGTTCATGCTGTCGGGCAACATGGACACCGACAAGAAGCATTCGCGCCTCAACATGCTCGTCACGCGCGGCAAGCGCGTCGTCGCCGAAGCGGTGATCAAGAAGGAGGCGTACGCGCGCCTGATGGGCGTCGACACGACCGAGGCCTTCGCGATGCGACAGGTCTCCAACGTCGGCGCGTTCCTCGCCGGCTCGTCGAACAACGGCGCGCACGCCGCCAACGGGCTGACGGCGCTCTTCATCGCGACCGGGCAGGACGTGGCCAATGTCTCCGAATCGCACGCCGGCGTCGTCTACAACAAGCTGCTCGGCAACGGCGACTACTACTGGTCGATCACGTTGACCTCGCTGATCGTCGGAACCCATGGCGGTGGCACCGGCCTGGCGACGCAGCGCGAGTGCCTGGAGATGCTGGGTTGCTACGGCGCGGGCAACGCCGACAAGTTCGCCGAGATCTGCGCCGGCACGGTGCTCGCGGGCGAAACGTCGCTGACCGGCGCGATCCTCCACGGCGACTGGGTGTCCAGCCACGAGCAGTTCGGGCGCAACCGGGAAAAATGAGCCAAGCGGGCTTGCGCCCGCGACTCAGGCCCCCGCGCGCTTGGCCACCGGCGAATACATGTCGAGCAGTTGCAGGCGGGTCGCGCGCAGCCGCTCCGAGACCACGCCCATCAGACGCAGCATGAAGGCCAGGCCGAATTCCGGATCGGTCTTGAAGCTGGCGAGCAGGTCTTCGCCTTCGAAGGCCAGCGCCGTGACGGCATCGAGGGCGCGCGCCTGGAAGTGCTTGCCCGCGTGCGGCAACAGGGCCGACCAGTCGAACACGTCGCCGCCGTAGAGAGTCTGCACGCGCAGCAAGTGGCCCGGCACTTCGAGTTCGAGCGCCACCATGCCCTGGCCGAGCAGGTAGAAGACCGAGTAGTCGTCGCCCTCGCGGAAGATCACCTGGTCGGCGTCGAAGTGAACCTGCTTGGCCAATGCGGCCAGCCGGGCCCGGTGCTCGGGCCGGAAATCGGCGACGAACGGGTGCGCCTCGAGAACTTGCAACACGCTCTGGGTCATCGTCTTCCTCCTGCTGCGGCGGCCCGTGACGGGAACGAAGGGCTGCCGACCTTGCTGCCGGATTCTCGCCGCGAACGGGGATCGCATTTTCCGCGCGATCTCTCCCGGCCGAATTGACCTGCCTCAAGCGGCTCCGTCACGCCTTGTGCTCGAGGCGTGCCTTGAGGAAGCCGCTCGCCGCATAGCGCGTGACGCGCGCGTAGTAGCGCGCGGTCAGGCGATCGACCATCGCGCTGTAGGCGTCCACCAGCTCAGGCCGGATGCTGAAGTGATCGTAGTTGACGACGACATCGACGCGCTTGCCGAGCGGCTCGACGCGGCGCGCCACTTCGGCCTCGATCTCGTCGATGTCGCCGGCCGCGTCGACGGCGAGGCCCTCGAAGTTGACGAACAGGATGTTGCTGCGCGGATCGAACTCGATGCGCTCGGCGAGCGGCAGCGCCAGCATGCGCTCGCGCAGGTTCATCGGCCCGTCTTCGAAGAGGCCGGGCTCCATCAGGCGCAGCTGCGGGCTGATCGCCGGCGTGAAGTCCATCAGGGCCAGGATCTGCCGGTCGAGATCGATCCCCGGCGCGATCTCGACCAGCTCGAGCCCGCCGGCATCGGCCAGGCGGAAGACGCAGCGCTCGGTGACGTAGAGGACGCGCTGGCCGCGCAGTCGCGCCCGCTCGCCGCTGAAGGTGCGGTGCTCCACCTCCTTGACGAACTTCGTGCACGTGCCTTCGCTGACGATCCGGACCTTGCCGTCCTTCACCTCGACCTGCAGGTCGCCGGTCGTGAAGGTGCCGACGAACACGACCTCGCGCGCCGACTGGCTGATGTTGATGAAGCCGCCGGCGCCGGCCAGGCGGGTTCCGAACTTGCTGACGTTGAGGTTGCCTTCGGCGTCGGCCTGCGCCAGTCCGAGCACCGCGATGTCGAGGCCGCCGCCGTCGTAGAAGTCGAACTGGCTCGGCTGGTCGATGATCGCCTGGGTGTTCACGGCGGCGCCGAAATTCAGGCCGCTCGCCGGGATGCCGCCGATCACGCCGGGCTCGGTCGTCAGCGTCAGCAGATCGATCACCTGCTCCTCCGCTGCGACGTCGGCGACGCCTTCGGGCATGCCGATGCCGAGGTTCACGACCGCGTTGCGCTCGAGCTCGAGTGCGGCGCGCCGCGCGATCACCTTCCTCGCGCCCATCGGCAGGGGCTGCAAGGTGTTCACGGGAACACGGATCTCGCCCGCGAACGCAGCGCTGTACTGCGTGACGAAGGTCTGCATGTGGTGCTCGGGGCGTTCGGCCACCACGACGCAATCGACCAGCACCCCGGGCACCTTCACCTGGCGCGGGTTCAGCGAGCCGCGCTCGGCGAGCCGCTCGACCTGGGCGATGACGATCCCGCCGCTGTTGTGCGCCGCCATCGCGATGGCCAGCGCCTCGAGCGTCAACGCCTCGCGCTCCATCGTCAGGTTGCCGTCGGCGTCGGCGGTGGTCGCGCGGATGATCCCGACCTGAATCGGGAAGGCCTTGTAGAGCAGCACTTCCTCGCCGTCGATCTCCATCAGGCGAACGAGGTCCTGGCGCGTCGCCGAGTTGACCTTGCCGCCACCGTGGCGCGGATCGACGAAAGTGCCCAGGCCGATCCGGCTTAGCGTGCCGGGCTTGCCGGCGGCGATGTCGCGGAACAGGTGCGAGATCACGCCTTGCGGCAGGTTGTAGGCCTCGATCGAACCCGTCACCGCAAGCGCCTGCAGCTCGGGGACGAGGCCCCAGTGCCCGCCGACGACGCGCTTGAGCAACCCGGCATGGCCGAAATGGTTGAGCCCGCGCGACTTGCCGTCTCCCTGCCCGGCGGCGTAGACCAGGGTCAGCCGGCTCGGCGACCCCTTGCCGGTCTCGGCCTCGGTCGCGAGGAAGCGCTCCTCGAGCGCGAGGGCGATGCCTTCGGCGAAACCGATGCCGACGAAGCCTCCGGTCGCGACGGTGTCGCCATCGTGGATCAGTCGTACTGCCTCGGCGGCACTGACGATCTTGTTGCGCCTGGCCGGATTGGCTTTTCCGGTATGTGCCGCGTTCAGGTGCATGACACTTCTCCGCAGTGGGGCGTTTCGTTCTTCGACGGCGGGCGGCTGCCGCCCGAGGGCGGGCGCCGGCAACGCGATTGTCATCGCCGCGTGCCGCGTCCCCGGCCGGCCCTAGAACGAATGGCGCAGCCCGGCCGCCAGTGCGCTTTGCGCGGCGCCCGGCGCGGGATTGCTTCCCGGCGCGCCGCCGCTGACCGATACGGCCAACGCTCCGTCGTTGGCGATGTGACCGAGCGTCGCGTACAGCGCCGTGCGTTTCGACAGGCTGTAGGTGGCCCGGACCGCGAACAGCGTCGCCTTGTCGGCGCTGCCCTTGAAGGCGAGCCGGAAGGCTTCCGCGTCGATCTTCAGCAACGGGGTCGCAGCGTAGAGGACGCCGACGTATGCGAGGTCGCTGCGCGGCGCCGTCGCGCTGGCCTGGTTGTCGCGCCGGATCAGGCCGGCGGCTACCCGGACATCGGCGACGTTCACGTAGGCATTGAGCGAAGCGCGGGTGTCCTTCAGCGCGCTGCTCGTCAGGCCCGCGAATGCGCCCGGGCCGCCGCGGATCTCGTCG
>DATMGW010000067.1:0-21212 GCA_035555295.1 Caldimonas sp. | reverse complement strand
TCGCGGCTGGGGTAAGCCAGGGTTACCGTTCGTCGGGCCAAGCCGCGCCTTTGGGAGTGGGACGAGATTTTTGGCCTTGGGAAACCTTCGATGGTCGTCGCAAGAACTGGAGTGGATCGAGGTCACTGGCGCACGGCGATAACATCGCTCGCCGAGCCTCACAGCCTTCCGGAGACAACATGAAGCCCCTCTTGTCCAAAGCCCTCGTCGTCGGCGTTGCAACCTTTGGCATTGCCGCCGCGGCGCACGCCGCCGACTTCGTCAACGTCCTCACCGGCGGCACGAGCGGCGTCTACTACCCGATGGGCGTGGCGCTGAGCCAGATCTACGGCAAGGCCCTGCCCGACGCGAAGGTCTCGGTGCAGGCGACCAAGGCTTCGGCCGAGAACCTCAACCTGCTCCAGGCCGGCCGCGGCGAGATCGCGTTCACGCTCGGCGACTCGCTCTCCGACGCCTGGAAGGGCGACGCCGACGCCGGTTTCCCGGCGCCGCTGAAAAAGCTCCGTGGCATCGCCGCGATCTATCCCAACTACGTCCAGATCGTCGCCAGCGCCGACTCCGGGATCAAGACGCTCGCCGACCTGAAGGGCAAGCGCGTCTCGGTTGGCGCGCCGAAGTCGGGAACCGAGTTGAACGCACGCGCCGTGCTCAAGGCGGCCGGCCTCAGCTACAAGGACCTGTCGAAGGTCGAGTACCTGCCGTTCGGCGAATCGGTCGAGCTCATGAAGAACCGCCAGCTCGACGTCACCCTGCAGTCGGCCGGCCTCGGCGTGTCCGCCCTGCGCGACCTCGCCGCGTCGATGAAGATCGTCGTCGTCGAGATCCCGGCCGACGTCGTCGCGAAGATCGGCGATCCGGCGTACCAGCCAGCGCTGATCCCGGCCAACACCTACGAGGGGCAGACCAAGGACGTGCCGGCGATCGCGATCCAGAACTTCCTCGTGACGCATGAAGGCGTCTCGACCGACACCGTCTACAAGATGACGAAGGCGATGTGGGAGAACCTCGATGCCCTGGTCGCCGCGCACTCGGCCGGCAAGGCGATCCGCAAGGAGAACGCCCTGAAGGGAATGCCCGTGCCGCTGCATCCGGGCGCGGAGAAGTACTACCGCGAAATCGGCCTGCTGAAGTAGGCCGCGCGGCCGCTTCGAAAGAGCCAGTGAACGAAGCCCCGGCGCCGGGCGAGGGTAGGGTCGACGCGGGCGAGCCGGCCGGCATCGAGTTCCACGAGCACGGGCTGCAGCGCCGGCTCGGCGGCACGACGCTCGTCTTCATTGGCGCCGTGGCGCTGCTCTTCTCGACCTACCAGTTGACGGTCGCGGCGTTCTCGCCGTTGTCGAGCCTCATCATGCGCTCGATCCACGTCGGCTTCCTGCTGCTCCTGGTCTTCCTGCTCTACCCGCTGCGCAAGCGCGGCAGGCAGATGACACGCGTTCCGCATTTCGACTGGCTGCTCGCCTTCGTCGGCTTCGCCCTGGGCTTCTACCAGTGGATCTTCGAGGCGGCGTTGATCCAGCGCGCCGGCGACCCGACGCTGGCCGACCTCGTCGTCGGCACCGCCGTGATCGTCCTCGTCTTCGAGGCGGCGCGGCGCGTCCTCGGCGTCGCCCTGCCGATCGTCTGCGCGACCTTCCTGCTCTACGGCCTGTTCGGCCAGTACCTCCCCGGCGTCCTGGCGCACCGGCCCTACGCCTTTGCGCAGATCGTCGACCAGCTCGCTTTCGGCACCGAAGGCATCTACGGCATCCCGACGCTCGTCTCGGCGACCTACATCTTTCTCTTCATCCTGTTCGGCGCCTTCCTCGAGCACGCCGGCATGATCAAGCTCTTCAACGACCTGGCGCTGGGCCTCGTCGGCCACACCAAGGGCGGCCCGGCCAAGGTTGCCGTCATTTCTTCGGGACTGATGGGGACGATCTCCGGATCGGGCGTCGCCAACGTGCTGACGGTCGGCCAGTTCACGATTCCCCTCATGAAGCGCTTCGGCTATACGCCGGTCTTCGCCGGCGCCGTCGAGGCGACCTCGAGCATGGGAGGGCAGATCATGCCGCCGGTGATGGGCGCCGTCGCGTTCATCATGGCCGAGACGCTGAACGTCCCTTACGCGTCGATCGTCAAGGCCGCGGTGATCCCGGCGTTCCTCTACTACTTCACCGCCTTCATGATGGTCCAGCTCGAGGCCGGGCGCGCCGGCCTGGTCGGCCTGCCGAAAGACCAGTGTCCGAACCCGTGGGTCGCGCTGACGAAGCACTGGCACCTGGTGCTGCCGCTGGCCGCGCTCGTCTACATGCTGTTCCACGGCTTCACGCCGATGTTCGCGGGAATGGTCGGCCTCGCGCTCACGGCCATCCTCGTGCTCGGCGCAGCGCTCGCGGCGCGCGTCTCGAGCACGGCGTTTCGCTACGTGTTCTGGATCGCCCTCGGTATCGGTGCGTCGTCGTTCCTGAAGTGGGGCATCGAGCCGGTGCTGCTGCTGATTGCCGTGCTCGTCGCCGTCTGCGCCGGGGTCAAGGGCGGGAGAAAAACGCTGCATTCACTGCGCATGAGCCTCATCGACGGGGCCAAGCAGGCGCTCGGCGTCGGCGTCGCCTGCGCCGTCGTCGGCGTCATCATCGGCGTGCTGACGCTCACCGGCGCAGCCTCGAGCTTCGCCGGCTTCATCCTCAGCGTCGGCGAGAAGAGCCTGTTCCTGTCGCTGCTGCTGACGATGATCGTCTGCCTGATCCTGGGCATGGGGATCCCGACGATTCCGAACTACATCATCACCAGTTCGATCGCGGCGCCGGCACTCCTCAAGCTCGGCGTGCCGCTGATCGTCAGCCACATGTTCGTCTTCTACTTCGGCATCATGGCCGACCTGACGCCGCCGGTCGCGCTCGCCGCCTTCGCCGCCGCGTCGATCTCGCGCGCCTCGCCGATGCGCACCGGCTGGAAGGCGACGCAGATCGCGATCGCCGGCTTCGTCGTTCCCTACATCGCGATCTACGATCCGTCGCTGATGCTGCAGGGCAGCTATGCGTGGACCGACGTCGTCTACGTGGTCTTCAAGGCGCTGACAGCCATCCTGCTCTGGGGCGGCGCAGTCGTCGGCTTCCTGCGCGGGCCGCTCGGCCTGGCCAGCCGCGTCCTCGCCGTCGTCGCGGCAGGGCTCCTCGTCGCTGCCGTTCCGCTCACCGACGAGGCCGGCTTCGCGCTGGCCGCGATCGTCTTCGCCTGGAACGCGTGGCAACACCGGCGCGCGGCGCTGCCGGCGGCGGCCTGATGCCGGTCTGCGTCGCCGCCGGCGGTGTCATCGTGGCGCTGGCGATGGAAAGCTTCACGCTGGCCTGGACGCACTCGATCGAGAAGGTCCGCTGGGAAGAGGACTATCGCGTCGAAGGGAGCCAGCTTCGCCTCGTCGAGGCGCGCGTCCGCGGCCACGGCGCCGGCATGGAGCCGCCCGCGGGCAGCACCTTCGCGAACGGCGTCTGGCACTACGACCCGCACGTGCCTCCGCTCGACGCGCTTCGCCTTACGAATTCGAATTTCGCGGCGGGCTACGAGATCTGCTCGCAGGGCCGCTGCACCTTGCTCGCCGAGGCGGCGCCGCGTGCCGGCGACGGCGACGTGATCGAGCTGCGCGCCTGTTGGCCGTAGCGCCAAGACCTCGCCGAGCGCCGACTGGTCGATTGCCGCGATACTGCGACGGATATTTGCTTCCCCTCGTCCTCTGCATGTACATCCGCGGAATCGGCACCGCCACGCCCCCGGCGCGCTACACGAAGGCCGAGTGCCTTGAGGCGTTCCAGCGCTCCGAATGGTTCGCCCGCCTCGACACGCGCTCGCACCTGATCGCGCGTACGGTCCTCCAGCGCGACAACGGCATCGAGGCGCGGCGGCTGGCGCTCGACTCGCTCGACGAGGTCTTCACGATCGACCCCGATACGCTCGATCGGCGCTTCCTCGCGCATGCGCCGGCGCTGGCGAGCGAAGCGGCGACGCGCTCCCTCGTATCCGCCGGGGTCGACGCGGCGCAGATCGACGCCGTCGTCGTCAGCACGTGCACCGGCTATCTTTGCCCGGGGCTGTCGGGCTACGTCGTCGAGCGTCTCGGCCTGCGCGCCGACGTGCAGGCCCTCGACCTCGTCGGGCAGGGCTGCGCGGCGGCACTGCCGAACCTGCAGCTCGGCCGCTCGCTGCTCACTTCGACGCAGACCGAGAGCACGTGCTCTCGGTCTGCGTCGAAGTGAGCAGCGCCGCGATGTACCTCGACAACGACCCGGGCGTGCTGATCAGCGCCTGCCTGTTCGGCGACGGCGCCGGGGCGGCCGTGCTGTCGCGAGCGCCGCGCGATGACGGCCGGCGCATCGAGTGGAAGGACGGCGCCTCCCTGATCGAGCCGGCGCAGCGCAAGGCGCTGATGTTCGAGCAGCGCGACGGCATGTTGCGCAACATCCTCACGCGCGAGGTGCCGGTGCTCGCGGCCGACTATGCGCAGCGCGTTCTCGAGACCGTGCTCGACCGGGCGCGCCTGAACAGCGGCGACATTGCCGCCTGGATCATGCACGCCGGCGGACGCGACGTGCTGCTCGCGCTCGAGCGGCGCTTCGAGCTCGACGCCAGCGCGTTCCGCTATAGCTCGGGCGTGCTGCGCGAATACGGCAACCTGTCGAGCGCCTTCGTCTATTTCGTCCTCGAGGCGGCGCTCGCCGACGCTGCGCCCGCAGGCTGGTGGTGGCTGTCGTCGTTCGGCGCCGGCTTCAGCTGCCACGGCGCGCTGCTGCGCGTCGACTGAGAAGCTGTGAAGAAACCTACTGCGCGACCCGATCTTGCAACTGCGATGCTCGCCGTACCATTCGTACGGCTGCGCTTCTCGTCGCAACCTCGGGCCGCTCGCTACGGTTTCTTTCACAGCTTCTGACCCGAAACGCCTGCAGCGAAGGAGGGAGCCCGTGCCGATGCTGCCGCGCGTCCTCGAGCCCGAAACGCTCGACCACCTCGCGGCCGACGATCCGGTGGCGCGCCGCTCGCGTCGCGACCTGCGTCGCGTCAACCGCGTCATGGGCGCGCGCGCCATCCTCGTCCGCGCGCTCGGTCGCGTCGCACCCGAAAGGCGCAGCACGCCACTTCGCGTCCTCGAGATCGGCTGCGGCGACGGCATGCTCATGCTCGGCGTCGCGCGCTTCGGCCCGCGCGCCCTGCGCGACGTCGATCTGACCTTGCTCGACCGGCAGCCGCTCGTCGAAGCGGAGACGATCGCCGCGTATGCCGATGCCGGCTGGCGCGCCGAGATCCTCACGACCGACGTGCTGGCGTGGGCGGGCGAGGCGCACGGCGCGGCGCGCTGGGACGTCGTCGTCTGCAATCTCTTTCTCCACCACTTCGAAGGCGATGCCCTGGCGCGCTTGCTCGGCGCGTGCGCTCGGCGCGCCGACGCGCTCGCGGCCTGCGAGCCGCGACGCAGCCGCTTCGCGCTGGCCGCGAGCCATCTCGTCGCCATCATCGGCGCCAACGCCGTGACGCGCAACGACGCGGTGCTGAGCGTTCGCGCCGGCTTCGTCGACCGCGAGCTGAGCCGCGCCTGGCCCGGCGCGCCCGACGCCTGGCGGCTCGACGAATACGACGACGGATTGTTCACGCATTGCTTCTGCGCGGCGCGCACCGGAATGGCACCGTGACGACTGCGACGAGCTTCGACGCCGTCATCGTAGGCGCCGGGCCGGCAGGGGCGAGTGCGGCGATCCTGCTCGCGCGCGCCGGCTGGTCGGTCGCCCTCGTCGAAAGGCAGCGTTATCCGCGCCGCAAGGTCTGCGGCGAGTGCATCGCCGCGAGCAACCTGCCGCTGCTCGACGCGCTCGGAATCGGCGACGCGTTCGCCGCCGCGGCCGGCGCCGAGCTGCGCCGGGTCGCCCTGATGCGCGGCGCGCAGACGCTGGTCGCGCCGCTGCCCGCCGCGACCGGCGCCGCGCAACCGTGGGGACGCGCGCTCGGCCGCGAGGTGCTCGACACCCTGCTCGTCGAGCAGGCGCGGCGCGAAGGCGCGACCGTGCTGCAGCCGTGGGCGCTGCACGCGATCGAGGGTTCGCCCGGCGCCTTTCGCTGCGTCGTGCTCAGCGTCGACGCAGGCTCGCTCGCCGCCGGCGCGCCGGCGCGACGCGAGCTCGCTGCGCCGCTCGTCGTCGCCGCGCACGGCTCGTGGGAAGCGTTGCCGTTCGAGCGCGCCGAGCGGCGCGCGCAGCGGCGGCCGAGCGATCTGTTCGCCTTCAAGGCCAATTTCCGCGACGCGAAGATCGCACCCGACCTCCTGCCCGTGCTCGCCTTCGACGGCGGCTACGGCGGCATGGTGATTGCCGACGCGGGCCTGGCGACGCTCGCCTGCTGCATACGCGAGGACCGACTCGATGCCTGCCGCGCCGCCGAGCCGGGCGCTCGCGCTGGCGACGTCGTCGAACGCTATCTCACTCGCGAGGTGCGCGGCGTCGCCGAGGCGCTGGCGGGCGCCTCGCGCGAAGGCGCCTGGCTCGCGAGCGGGCCGATCCGGCCCGGCATGCGCCTTCCCCGCGACGGTGGTGGCGACGTATTCCTGATCGGCAACGCCGCCGGCGAAGCGCACCCGATCATCGGCGAGGGCATCAGCATGGCGCTGCAATCGGCGTGCCTGCTCGCGGCGCTGCTTGGGCCCGAGCGAGCGGCGATCGTCGACGTCGAGCGCAGCGCCAGCGTGCAGCGCCGGCTTCTGCGCGCGCACGCGGCGACGTGGCGGCGCAGCTTCTCGCTTCGTCTGCACGTCGCTGCGGCCTTCGCGCACGTCGCAATGCGGCCTCGCGCGGCGGCGGCGCTCTGGCCGTTCGCCAGCGCCTGGCCCGCAGTCCTGACGAGCGGGGCGCGCTGGAGCGGCAAGACGCGCGCCGTCGCGGCGGCGGCGCCTGCCATCGGAACCTGAATGCGACCTCCGGCGCGCAAGGAAGCTCGCCCGGATCGTTCGGGTATCGTCCTCGCGTGAAGCGCACCCCCGCCGCCGCCGCTCCTTCGCCCTCGCGCTTCAATCGGCTCGACGCGCTACGCGGCGTCGCGTTGGTCTGGATGGCGGCGTTTCATTTCTCGTTCGATCTCAACTATTTCCGCTTCATCCGGCAGGACTTCTATCGCGACCCGGCGTGGACGCTGCAGCGCATCTGCATCGTCACGATCTTCATCCTGTGCGCCGGCGCGGGCCAGGCGATCGCGACCGCGCAGCAGCAGTCGATCTCCCGATTCTGGAAGCGCTGGGCCCAGGTCGCGATCTGTGCGCTGCTCGTGTCGATCGGGTCGTGGTGGATGTTTCCGCGCAGCTACATCAGCTTCGGCGTCCTGCACGGCATCGCCGTGATGCTGATCGTCGTCCGCTTCACTTCCGCGTGGGGCGCCTGGCGCTGGCCGCTCGGTCTCGTCGCGATCCTGCTGCCGCAATTCATCCAGCATCCGTTCTTCGATTCGCGCTGGACGAACTGGATCGGCTTCGTCACGCACCACCCCGTCACCGAGGACTACGTGCCGATCCTGCCGTGGCTCGGCGTCATGTGGTGGGGCGCGGCGGGTGCGGCCCTGCTGCTGCGCCGTCGTGCTGCGCTCGCGGGGCCGATCCCGCGCGGCCTCGCGCCGTTCGCGCTCCTCGGCCGCTGGAGCCTCAGCTTCTACATGCTGCACCAGCCGATCCTGATCGGCATCCTGGTCCTCGTCTCGCTGGCCCTCGGGCGGCTGTGGTGAGGTCCGCGCAGGCTACGATCGACCGATGACGCGGCAGGTCCTGTTCGGCTTTCACGCCGTCGGCGTTCGCCTGAAGACGGCGCCGCGTTCGGTCCGCGAGCTGCACGTCGACCCCTCGCGGCGCGACGCGCGCATGCAGCACTTCCTGGCGCGCGCCGCAGCCGCCGGGGTGCACTTCGTCGAGAGCGACGGCGAGCGGCTGCGCCAGCTCGCCGGCTCGCATCGGCACCAGGGCGTGGTCGCGCGCGTCGAGCCGATCCCCCAATCGAAGTCGCTCGACGACACGCTCGATGCGATCGCCGAGCCGCCGCTCGTCCTCGTTCTCGACGGCGTCACCGATCCGCACAACCTCGGTGCCTGCCTGCGCGTCGCCGACGGCGCCGGCGCGCACGCCGTCGTCGCGCCGAAGGATCACGCGGTCGGCATCAACGCGACCGTCGCCAAGGTCGCGAGCGGCGCGGCTGAGACGGTTCCGTATTTCATGGTGACCAACCTGGCGCGGACGCTGGGCGAGCTGAAGGAGCGCGACATCCGCGTCGTCGGCACCGCCGAGGACGCGCCGCGCTCGATCTACGATCTCGATCTCAGCGGCCCGCTCGCGCTCGTCTTCGGCGCCGAAGGCAAGGGGATGCGGCAGTTGACCGCACGCACCTGCGACGAGCTCGTCCACTTGCCGATGCTGGGTGCTGTCGAGAGCCTCAACGTCTCGGTGGCAAGCGGCGTGTGCCTCTACGAAGCGGCGCGGCAGCGCGCGCGAAGGAGCGATTGATGCCGGTGATCGAAATTCGCCATCCGCTGGTCCGCCACAAGGTCGGCCTGTTGCGCAACGTCGAGCTCTCGACGAAGAGCTTTCGCGAGATCACCGCCGAGCTGGGCCGTCTCCTCGCTTACGAGGCGACGGCCGACTTTCCGCTCGAGCCGGTGACGGTGGCGGGCTGGGCCGGGCCGGTCGAGGTCGAGCGCATCAGCGGCAAGAAGGTGACGCTCGTGCCGATCCTGCGTGCTGGGCTCGGCATGCTCGACGGCGTGCTCGACGCGATCCCGAACGCCAAGGTCAGCGTCATCGGCATCGCCCGCAACCATGCGACGCTGCAGCCCGAGCCGTATGTCGACCGTCTCGCCGGCGGCCTCGACGTGCGCACGGCGATCGTTCTCGATCCGATGCTCGCGACCGGCGGCTCGATGATCTCGGCCGTGTCGCTGCTGAAGTCGCGCGGCGCGACCGACATCCGCGCCCTCGTCCTCGTCGCCGCGCCGGAAGGGATCGCCGCGCTCGCCAAGGCGCACCCCGACGTGCGCGTCTGGACCGCGGCGATCGACAGCCACCTGAACGAGAACGGCTACATCCTGCCCGGCCTCGGCGACGCCGGCGACCGCATCTTCGGTACGCGTTAGCGGGCGTCGGCTCAGCGGGGCAGCGAGTTCACTTCCTTTTCCCAGCGCTCGATCAAGCGCTTGCGCTCGGCCGCCTTGCCGTACTTCTCGAAGTCGTACTTGATGAGGCGTACGTTGTCGATCGGCGGGATCTTCGGGTCGGGCCTGAAGGTCTTGTTCGCCGGCACCTGCAGCGAGTTGGCCTTCGCGCCGAGGCCTTGCCCGGCCGGGCTCATCAGCCAGTCGTAGTACTTCCGGGCGGCCTCGCGGTTGTGCGAGCCCTTGACGAGCGCGATGCCGCCGACCTCGTAGCTCGTGCCTTCGCACGGAGCGGCGCTCTTTACCATCGTGAAGCCCTGCTGACGCTCGTTCTCGAAGCCGAAGATGAAGCTCACGCCGATGCCGACCTCGCCGCTGGCGACGCTCTTGGCCTGCGCCGTGCCGCTGCGCGTGTACTGGGTGACGTTCCTGTGCAGCTTCTTCAGGTAGTCGAACGCCGCGTCCTCGCCCATCAACTGGACGAGCCCGGCGAGGATCGTGTAGCCCGTGCCGCTCGAGCCGGGGTGCGAGGTCTCGATCTCGCCCTTGTACTTCGGGTCTACCAGATCGGCCCAGCACTTCGGCGCTGCCAGGTGCTTCTTCTTGAGCACGTCTTCGTTCCAGCCGAAGCCGATCGCGCTCGTGTAGAAGCCGCCGACGAGGTTGCCGCTGAGCGCGTACTGGCGCACCGACCAGGCTTGCAGGTCGTTGAGGTACGCAGGGCGGTACGGGTCGAGCAGGCCGAGTTCGGCCGCCTGCAGGAAGGGATCGCCGGTGCCGCCCCACCAGATATCGGTCTTCGGGTTGGCTGCTTCGGCGCGCAACTGGGCCAGGGCCTCGCCGGTCGCCTTGCGCACCTGGAGCACCTTGATACCGGTTTGGGACTGGAAGTCTTTCGCGGCAAGCTCGCACCAGCTCTGGTCGGTCGAGCACATCGCCGTCACCTGCTGGCCTTGCGCGAGCGCCGCGCCCGCCGCGCAGAGCGCAAGCACCGCGCCGATGCGCCCGAAGCGGTCCCGTGTGATTGCCATGCTGTGCGCGATTGTCACACCCAGCCGAGCATGCCGACGACGGCGCCGAGGCCGACCAGCCACATCGGGCTCAGCTTCGTGCGCAGCATGACGGCGATGCTGAAGGCGACGAGCGCCAGCGCGCCGAGGCGATGCGGGCCGTCGATGACGTAAGGCTGAGCCAGCACCCAGCCGGTGGCAAGAAGCAGACCGATCGTCAGCGGCGTCAGGCCGGTCGTGAAGGCGCGCAGGCCGCGCGTCTCGCGCCGGCGCGTTCCCCAGCGGCTCGCGTACAGCGTCAGCGCCGTCGACGGCAGGAGCGTCCCGCTCATCGTTGCCAGGGCGCCGATCGGCCCGGCGACGTTCCAGCCGATCACGGCGACGAACAGCACGTTCGGCCCCGGAGCCGCCTGGGCCAGCGCGACCGAGGCACTGAACTGCGCGTCGCTGATCCAGTGGTGCTCGTCGACGACGTAGCGGTGCATGTCGGGCGCCGTCGTGATCGCGCCGCCGACGGCGAGCAGGCTGAGCAGCAGGAAGTGGCCGAACAGGCCGAGCAGCTCGGCCGTGGCGAGCGGCGAATGGATGAAGCCCGTCATGGCGAGCGCGCCCAGGCGATGGCGATGGCGAGCGAGCCGAGCCCGACGATCACGCCGACGAGCGGCCAGCGCAGCCAGGCGATGGCGACGAAGGTGAGGGCGGCGAAGACGCCGGCGAGCGGCACGCCGAGGCGGCTCGAACGCAGCGTCCCCATCAGCTTGATGGCGGTCGAGATGACGAGGCCGGCCGCGACCGCGCCCATGCCGCGCAGCGCGCCGGAGACGACTTCGAGGCGCGAGAACTCGGCGTACGCCGCCGCCAGGACGAGGACGATCACGAGCGGCACCGCGAGCATGCCGACGAGGGCGGCGAAGGCGCCACGCAAGCCGAAGAAGCGGTCGCCGAAGATGAGCGCCAGGTTGACGATGTTCGGTCCGGGAAGTACCTGGCTGAAGGCCAGCATCTCGACGAACTGCTCGCGCGTGAGCCAGCGCTTGCGCTCGACGAGCTCGCGCTGCGCGATCGCGAGCACGCCGCCGAAGCCTTGCAGGGCAAGGCGATTGAAGGTGAAGAAAAGCTCCGCCTTCGACTCGGGCCGGGCCGTCGCCTTCTCGCGCAGGTCGTCGCTCATCGCGGCAGGCGCCGGGCCGCCCCGATGGCCCACACGCTCAGTGCGATCGCGGCGACGAGCCAGACGAGCCCGGCACCGCTCAGCGCAGCGTAACCGCGATGCGCGATGAGCCACCCGCCGCTCGACGCGCCGGCCGCCTGCCCGAGGTAGATGGCCGAAGTGTTGAGCGCGAGCAAGGCTGGCGCGAGCGCGGGCGCGACGTCGTTGAGGCGCGCCTGCTGCGCCGACTGCGCCGAAAAGCAGCCGAAGGCCCAGGGCACGAGGGCCAGGCCGGTGCCGATCACGCCGGCAGCGAACGGCCAGGCGACGAAGGTCGCCGCGATGCAGCAGACCATGGCTGTCCCGGCGAGGTGCGTGCCGACGCGATCGATGAAGCGGGCCAGCACCAGGTTGCCGACGATGCCGAAGGCACCGAACCAGACCAGGAGCAGGCTGGTCTCGGTCGTCGAGGCGTGCAGCACGTCGTGGAAGTACGGCGTGAAGTAGGAGAAGAGAGTGAACTGCCCGGCACCGGTCAGGAAGGTGACGGCGACGATCGCCATCAGGAGCGGACTCGCGAAGGCGCGCTTCCAGGCAGCCAGCGACAGTGCCGCCGGGCGAACACCGTCGGGCATCACGGCGTAGACCCAGCCAGCGGCCAGCAGCGCGAGGGCAGCGACGGCAGTGAACGCAAAACGCCAGCCGAAGGTGTCGCCGATCCAGGCCGACAGCGGCAGGCCGAGCACCGAGGCGACCGACCAGCCGAGGAAGATGAAGGCGATGGCCCGGCCGCGCTGCTCGGGGGGCGCCATGAAGCCGACGGCGGCGGCCGCTTGCGGCGTGAAGACGGCGGCGCCCATCATCGTGACGGCGCGGATCGGCGCCAGCGCGGCGTAGCTCGGCATCGCGGCGCTGAGGGCGTGGCCGGCGGCGTAGCCGAGGAGCGAGACGGTCAGCAGCCGGCGCCGATCGAATCCGGCGACCCAGCCGGCCAGCAGCGGCGCGCCGAAGCAGACCGTCGCCGCGCCGATCGCGAACAGCTGCCCGGCCAGTGCGACCGACACATGCAGCGACCGTGCGAGATCGTTCAGCGTTCCGGGAACGACCATGATCCCGCAGCCGATCACGAAGTTGCCGAACATCAACGCCCAGCGCGCTCGCGCGGTGCGCGCCTGCATCACGGCCGCGGCCGTGCCCGAGCTCATCGATGGACCTTGAGGGCGTCCGGGTTGACGATATTCGTCGGGTTGCCGTTGATGAAGTTGACGACGTTGGCGAACGCGCCCTCGAAGAAGAGCTCGTAGCTGTCCTGCTCGACGTAGCCGATGTGCGGCGTGCAGACGGCGTTCTCGAGACGCAGCAGCAGATGCCCCTGCAGGATCGGCTCGCTCTCGAAGACGTCGACCGCGGCCATTCCGGGCCGGCCGCGGTTCAGCGCCGAGACGAGGGCGCCTTCTTCGATCAGCTCGGCGCGCGAGGTGTTGACGAGCAGCGCGGTCGGCTTCATGTGCGAGAGCGCGTCGAGCTTGACGATGCCGCGTGTCGAATCGTTCAGGCGCAGGTGCAGCGAAAGCACGTCGGCCGCGCCGAAGAAGGCGTCGCGGCTCGTCGCGGCGACGAAGCCGGCGGCGGCGGCCTTCTCGCGCGACGTTTCGCTGCCCCAGACGAGCACCTTCATGCCGAACGCCTGGCCGTAGCCGGCGACGACCTGGCCGATCCTGCCGAAGCCCCAGATGCCGAGCGTCTTGCCCTTCAGCACCATGCCGATGCCGAAGTTGGGCGGCATCGACGCCGACTTCAGTCCCGACTGCTGCCAGGCGCCGTGCTTGAGGTTGCCGATGTACTGCGGCAGCCGGCGCATCGCCGCCATGATCAGCGCCCAGGTGAGCTCGGCCGTGGCGACCGGCGAGCCGGCACTCTCGGCGACGACGATGCCCAGGCGAGTACAGGTCGCGACGTCGATGTGCGCGCCGGCCTTGCCGGTCTGCGAGATGAGCTTGAGCTTGGGGAGCTTCTCGAGCAGCTGCTTCGGGAACTGCGTGCGTTCGCGGATCAGGACCAGCACCTCGGCGTCGCGCAGGCGCACCGAAAGCTGGCCGATCCCCTTGACGGTGTTGGTGAAGACCTTGGCGTCGTAGTGCTCGAGGATGCTCGCGCACTTGAGCTTGCGCACCGCATCCTGGTAGTCGTCGAGGATGATGATGTTCACGGGTCGCCAACGTCGATGCGGCACACGCCCGGCGCGTGCTCCCGGCCGATTGTGCACGGCGCCGGGCCGCGAGGTAGCATGGCCGGATCCATCCCATCAAGGAGTCTCCGTGGCGATCTCGATGCACTCGGCCAGCGTGCCCATCTTCCTGCGCATGCTCGGCAACATGAACACCTGGCTCGTCAAGGCCGAAGCGCACGCGAGCGCAAAGAAGTTCGATCCGTCGGTCTACATCGGCGCGCGCCTGGCACCCGACATGCTGCCTTTCGTCAACCAGGTGCAGATCGCCTGCGACGCCGCCAAGGCCTGCGTCGCCCGCCTGGCCGGCGTCGAGGCGCCGAAGTTCGAGGACAACGAGACGAACATCGCCGAGTTGCGCGAGCGGATCAGGAAGACCGTCGACTACGTCGGCTCGGTTCCCGCGGATTCGATCGACGGCAGCGAAATGCGCGACGTCGTCGTGCCGCGTCGCGCCGGTCCGATCACCGTGAAGGGCGAGGCCTACCTCAAGCACTACGCGTTGCCGAACTTCTTCTTCCACACGACGACCGCATACGCGCTGCTGCGCCACAACGGCGTCGATCTCGGCAAGAGCGACTATCTCGGCGGCGTCACCGCAGCCGCGCCGGCTGCCGGTTGAAGTGACGGTTCAGGCCGGCGAGGCGCCGCGTCGCCTCGGCCTGGTCGTGGCGACGCGCGACGAGGCTGAACACCTCCTCGCGAAAATGCCAGAGCTCGTGCAGGGATCGGGTCGCGGCGATGCGCGACCGGACGTCGAGCGAAGCCGGGTTGCGGATGTCGTGCAGCGTCTCGGCGAAGTCGATCCTGGCCTCGGCGAGCGCGTCTGCGCGTGAGCAAGCGAGCCACGGGCGCCGTGCCCAGCGCAGGCGCCGCGGCAAGGCCAGCGGCGGGCAACTCCCGGCGCGTCGCGCCGTGCTCGTGCCGTCCGGGGCCGACGAGGGAAGGAACGAGCTGAGCAGCTCTCGCAAAGCAGACATGGACACGGCAACCGGTGCTGATCGGCACCCTTGCCGACGGCTCGATGTTGCGGCCGAATTGGCGTGACGAAGGCGCGAACAGCGCTGCTGCCCGGGCCCTGTTCGCGGGTCGGACCGAGCGCCCTCAGATCGTGCCGAAAGTCGCCTTGCGCTCGGCGGTGTACTTCCACCACGGCGCAGCCGGCGCGCCGCGCATGAAATCGGTCGCCGCCATGAAGGTGTCGAGGACGCAGGGATCGTGCCGCTGCCCCGTCTTGTCGCACAGGGCACGGTAGAGGACCCAGGCGTCCTTGTCGCGCAGGTCGGCGGGGCGCTCGATGCCGATCAGGCGCAGGTCGGCGGCCAGGGCCGGGCCGATGTTGGGCAACTGCTCGAGCCTGAGGCACTCATCGGCGCTCGACGCTTTCGGCGACTTGATGACCATGGCGGACCTACATGAGCATGTTGTTGCGGATCAGGCCGACGGCGAGGCCTTCGATCTCGAAGTTGTCTTCGGGGCCGACGACGATCGGCTTGAACTCGGGGTTCTCGGGGTGCAGCTCGATGCTGCCGCGCGACCGCCGGAAGCGCTTCACGGTGACTTCGTCGCCGAGACGGGCGACGACGATCTGCCCGTTCTTCGCCTCGTGCGCCTTCTGCACGGCGAGCAGGTCGCCGTCCATGATGCCGGCGTCGCGCATGCTCATGCCGCGCACCTTGAGCAGGTAGTCGGGCCGGCGCGCGAACATGCTCGCCTCCATGAGAAAGCTGCGGTCGATGTGCTCCTGGGCCAGGATCGGGCTGCCGGCAGCGACGCGGCCGACCAGCGGCAGCGACAGCTGCGCGAGGCTCGGCAAGGGCAGCGAGAACTGCTTGCCGCGTGCCTGGTAGAGCGCGCGCAATGTGTCAGACTGCAGACGGATGCCGCGCGACGTTCCGCCGATCAGCTCGATCACGCCCTTGCGGGCCAGCGCCTGCAGGTGCTCCTCGGCGGCGTTGGCGGACTTGAAGCCGAGTTCGTTGGCGATCTCGGCGCGCGTCGGCGGTGCGCCGGTGCGCTCGATCGCGCTCTGCACGAGATCGAGGATCTGCTGCTGGCGGTCGGTGAGTTTGGGCATTTCGCGCATGCGCGTCTCCGGCTGAAGCTGGGCCGCTGAAGATTTATCCAGCGCTGTATTTTCATCCAGTCTTGGAAAATATGCAAAGGAATGGCCGCAGAGTCGTCGTCCTCGGCACGGGTGGGACGATTGCCGGTCTAGCCGCCTCGAGCGAGGACCATCTCGGCTACGCGTCGGCGCAGCTCGGCGTCGCCCAGATTGTCGCGGCGACGACGACCGGCGACGGTGTCGCGGTCGAGACCGAGCAGGTCGCGCAACTCGACAGCAAGGACATGGACTTCGCGACCTGGCTGAAGCTCGCCGGAAGGATCGCGCATCACTCGGCGCGGCCCGAGGTCGCCGGCATCGTCGTCACGCACGGCACCGACACACTCGAGGAAACGGCGTACTTCCTGTCCCGCATCGTCGCCGTCGCCAAGCCGGTCGTCCTGACCGGGGCGATGCGCCCGGCGTCGTCGAGCGAGGCCGACGGCCCGCGCAACCTCGCCGACGCGATCGCCGTCGCAGCGCACGCCGAGGCCGCCGGCGTCGTCGCCGTCCTGGCCGGGACCGTGCATTCGGCGCGCGACGTGCGCAAGCTTCATCCGACGCGTGTCGATGCCTTCTCTTCCGGCGATGCCGGCGTGCTCGGCCACGTCGCCGGGGGAACGCTGCAGCAAGTTCGATCCTGGCCGTCCGACGAGGCGATCGGCATCGACCGGCTTCCCGACGACGTCTCGCGCTGGCCACGCGTCGAGATCGTCGCCAGCACGGCAGGCGCCGATGCCCGCATCGTCGCCGCCTTGCTGGCTTCGGGCGTCGACGGCATCGTCGTCGCGGCGACGGGCAACGGAACCGTCCACCATGCCCTCGAGGGGTCCCTGGTCGAGGCGACGCGCCGCGGCGTCGCGGTGCTGCGCAGCACGCGCTGCGCTGACGGTCGCATCGTCGACGCGCGACCGGCCCTGCTCCCTTCGGCAGACGACCTCGTGCCTGCGAAGGCGCGCATCGAGCTGATGCTGCGCCTGCTCATCGCGCGCGGCTGAGACGGAGCGCTAGACGACGTCGAGCGTCACCTCGATGTTGCCGCGCGTCGCGTTCGAGTACGGACAGACCTGGTGCGCCGCGTCGACCAGCTTCTTCGCCACCGCCTTGTCCATGCCGGGGATCTTGACGTGCAGCGCGACCTCGATGCCGAAACCCTGCGGGATCGGCCCGATGCCGACGTCGGCGCTGATCGAGGTGTCGGCGGGAAGAAGAATCTTCTGCATCATCGCGACATGCTTCATCGCGCCGATGAAGCACGCCGAGTAGCCGGCGGCGAACAGCTGTTCGGGGTTGGTCCCGGTGTTGCCGGCGCCGCCCAAGCCCTTCGGCACGGTGAGCTTCAGGTCGAGCACGCCATCGTCGGATTTCGACGTCCCGTCGCGGCCGCCGGTCGAGGTCGCGTGTGCCGTGTAGAGAACCTTCTCGAGCTTCATCGTCGCATCTCCATTCGAGGTCATGAGGCGGTCGATTCTGCTATGCCGTCGAGTTGCGTGCTGAGCTCGAGCCAGCGCGCTTCGAGCGTCTCGATCTGTTCGGCGATCGCCTTCAGGCGCCGGCCGCTCTCGGCGATTCGCGCCGGGTCGGCATCCTCGGCGGCGAGCGCCGCTTCGAGCGCGTCGCGCTCGGCGAAGAGGACGCCTAGCTTGTTGTCGATGCGGTTGACTTCCTGGCGCAGGGGCCGGGCCGCCTCGGCGCGCTGCTGGCGCGCCTGCGCCGCGGCCTTGCGCTCGTCGCGCGGGCTCGCGGCAGCGGCGTCGTCGCGCGGCGCGACGGTTTCGGGCCGGGCCGTGCGCGCCGCCGCCCGCGACTGCTCGAGCAGCCAGCGCTGGTAGTCGTCGAGATCGCCGTCGAAGGGCTTCAGCGCGCCACCGGCGACGAGCCAGAACTCGTCGCAGACCTCGCGCAGCAAGGCGCGGTCGTGACTCACGAGCAGCACCGTCCCCTCGAACTCGTTGAGGGCAATGCTCAGCGCTTCGCGCGTCGTCAGGTCGAGGTGGTTGGTCGGCTCGTCGAGGAGCAGGAGGTTGGGGCGCTGCCACACGAGCATGGCGAGGACCAGACGGGCCTTCTCACCGCCGGAGAGCGTGCCGACGGGCTGCGCCGCCATCTCGCCCGTGAAGCGGAACGCGCCGAGGAAATCGCGCAGCTCCTGCTCGCGCGCCGGCGGGCCGATATCGCGCGCCAGGCGAACGAGGTGCATCAAGGGGCCGTCGGCAGGCGAGAGGACGTCGAGTTCTTGCTGCGCGAAGTAGCCGATCTTCAAGCCCTTGCCGGCGACGATCGTTCCGGCCAGCGGCGCCAGCTCACCGGCGATCGTCTTCACGAGCGTCGACTTGCCTTGCCCGTTGGCGCCGAGGATGCCGACGCGCTGGCCGGCCAGCACCGAGCGATCGATGCTCTCGATGACGCGCTTTTCACGCGCGTTTTCGCTGCCTTCGGCGGCGCGATAGCCGCAGGCCACGTCGGCAAAGGCGAGCATCGGATTCGGCAGGCTGAGCGGCTCGCGGAACTCGAACTGGAAGTCGGCGCTCGTCAGCACCGGTGCGAGCTTTTCCATCCGCGCCAGCGCCTTGACGCGACTTTGCGCCTGCTTCGCCTTGCTCGCCTTGGCCTTGAAGCGATCGATGAAGCGCTGCAGATGCGCCATGCGCTCGCGCTGCCGCTCGTAGTTGGCCGCAGCCTGCGTCAGGCGGACCGAGCGCATCTCCTCGAAGGCCGTGTAGTTGCCGCTGTAGCGCGTGATCTTCGCGTCGTCGAGATGCAGCGTGACCTCGGTCACCGCGTCGAGGAACTCGCGGTCATGGCTGATCACGATCATCGTCCCGGCGAAGCGCTGCAGCCAGGCTTCGAGCCAGACGAGCGCGTCGAGGTCAAGGTGATTGGTCGGCTCGTCGAGGAGCATCAGGTCGGCCGGGCACATCAGCGCGCGCGCCAGTTGCAGGCGCATCCGCCAGCCCCCGGAAAAACTGTTCACGGGCGCGTCGAGCTCACCGCTCTTGAAGCCGAGGCCGAGCAGCATCGATTGCGCGCGCGGCCGCGCGTCGAAGCCGCCGGCATCGCTGATCGCGTGATGCGCCTCGGCCATGGCGTGGCCATCGCCGCTCGCCTCGGCGTGCTCCAGCGCCGCGTTCGCCTCGGCGAGGCGCGTGTCGCCGGCGAGAACGAAGTCGGTAGCGCCTTCTCCCGTCTCGGGCATCTCCTGGGCGACTTCGGCGATCCGCCAGCGCGGCGGGACGGCGAGATCGCCGGCGTCGGCGGAAAGCCTCCCCGCGAACAGCGAGAACAGCGACGACTTGCCGGCCCCGTTGCGGCCGACCAAGCCGACCTTCTCGCCCGCGTTGATCGTGGCGCTGGTGCGATCGAGGACAAGCTTGGCGCCGCGGCGAAGCGACAACTGGCTGAGGACGAGCATGGATGGATTTTCGCCGGGCTCGGCGAACGGCCTCAGCCGCGCAGCGCTTGCCGCTCGACGAGGACAACGCGGTCGTCGCCGCCGCTGGTTTCCAGCCAGGCGCATTCGAGGCGCGGGAACGCCGCCTCGAAGGCATGCCGCTCTTGGCCCACTTCGATGACGATCACCGCGCCTTCGCTCATGTGCTCGGGCGCGGCGGCGACGATGCGCCGGACCAGGTCCATTCCGTCGGCGCCGCCCGCGAGGGCGAGCGTGGGCTCGGCGCGGTACTCGGCGGGCAGCGCCGCCATGGTCGCGTCGCTGACGTAAGGCGGATTGCACAGGATCAGGTCGTAGCGGCCGGGGAGCTTCGCGTACAGGTCGGACTCGATGACTTCGATGCGCCCCTGCAGCCCGTGCCGGGCGACGTTGAGTCGCGCCAGCTCGAGCGCGCCGGCGCTGATGTCGGAAGCGTCGACTTCGATTTCCGGATACGCCATCGCGGCGATCACAGCGAGGCTGCCGTTGCCGGTGCACAGGTCGAGGACATGCCGGGTCTGATCCGAGAGCCAGGCGTCGAGGGTGCCGGTTTCATCGGCGTCGACGAGCAGCTCGGCGATGTAGGAGCGCGGCACGATGCTTCGCTCGTCAACCGTGAAGGGCACGTTCTGCAACCACGCTTCGCCCGTGAGATAGGCGGCAGGGCGGCGCGTCTCGATGCGTCGCGTCAGCAGCGCTTCGGCCCGGGCCGCGTCGTCGGCCGACACCTCGCGGGCGCCGCGCGTCCCGAGCGCGTCGAGCGGCAGCCCGAGCGCCCATGTGACGAGCCAGGCCGCCTCGTCGAAGGCGTTGCCGGTGCCGTGGCCGAAGGAGACCGCGGCGCGTTTCAGGCGCTCGCTTTGGCGCTGGACCAGCTCGACGAGCGTCATGCGAGACGGCCGGCGAACGCGTGCCGCTTGCCGCCGACCAGGCGAAACGTCGCCGCCGACACCGTGCTCAGAAGCGGCGAAGGTTGGGCGAGAGCGTCGCGACTTCCTCGGGCCGCACGTCGATCGTGATCTCGGTGAAGCTCGGCTGGTCGTCGTTGTCTTCCTTCTTCGGCACGATGCGCGAGACCGGCGTCATGTCGTTCTGCATCCGCCACATCAGGTTGGTCGGCGAATCGGCGTAGGCGAGGCCTTCGTCGCGCGTGATGATGTTCTGCGAGATCATGCGCGCCAGGTCCTGCTCGAAGGTCTGCGAGCCTTCGGCAAGCGACTTCTCCATCGCTTCCTTGACGCCGCTGAAGTCGCCGCGCTCGATCAGCTCCTGGATGAGCTTGGTGTTCATCAGCACTTCGACCGCCGGCATGCGGCCGCCGGCGACGCTGCGCACGAGGCGTTGCGAGACGATTGCGCGCAAGCCCGCCGAAAGGTCGGCGAGAAGGGCGGGGCGCGCTTCGGGCGTGTAGAAGGACAGGATGCGGCCGAGGGCGTGATAGCTGTTGTTGGCATGCAGCGTCGACAGCACGAGGTGCCCCGAGAGCGAGTACGAAATCGCTGCCGTCATCGTCTCGCGATCGCGGATCTCGCCGATCATGATCAGATCGGGTGCCTGGCGCAGCGCCGTCTTCAGGCCGATCTGCAGCGTCTGCGTGTCGCGGCCGACCTCGCGCTGGTTGACGACCGATTTCTTGTTGTTGAACAGGAACTCGATCGGATCCTCGATCGTGAGGATGTGCCCGGCCATCTGCTGGTTGCGCTGCTCGAGCATGGACGCCAGCGTCGTGCTCTTGCCGGCGCCGGTCGCCCCGACCATCAGGATCAGGCCGCGCTTCTCGAGCACGAGCGTGTTCAGGATCGACGGGACGTTGAGGCTCTCGAGGGTCGGGATCTCGAAGGGGATGCAGCGAAAGACCGCGGCGATCGTGCCGCGCTGCTTGAAGCCCGAGAGGCGAAAGCTGCCGACGCCGGACAGACCGACGCCGACGTTGAGCTCGCCCGTGTCCTCGAGCTCCTCGAGCTGGCTCGGCGTTAGCAGCTCGGCGAGCAGCTGGCGCGGCTGCGTGTGCGTGAGCGGCTGGTCCGACAGCTGCAGCAGCTGGCCGTTGATCTTGATCAGTATCGGCGAGCTCGCCGACAGGTAGACGTCAGAAGCGCCCTTCTCGGACATCAGACGGAGCACGCGCTCCATGTTCCCGCTACTCATCCCGA
>DATMGW010000066.1:0-5284 GCA_035555295.1 Caldimonas sp. | reverse complement strand
CGCCGATCATGCGATCGCGGGCAAGGCGGCGACCGGCGCGATCCTGATCGCGGCCATCCTCTACATGCCCGACGGAATCCTGCCGCGGCTGCGCAGCGTGTTCGCGCGGCGTGCCGCCGCGCCGGCGTCGGCGCATAAGGGCTCGAGTCCGGCGGCGCGGGTCGAGCCGCCCGCTGCGGTGGTGGCCACGGGCGGGTCCGGCGAGCTGCTGCTGCGCGTGCGCGGTCTGCAGAAGTCGTTCAAGGGCGTGCGCGCCCTGGCCGGTGTCGACGTCGACGTCCGCCGCGGCGAGATCCTCGGGCTGCTCGGTCCGAACGGCTCGGGCAAGTCGACGTTCATCAACGTCGTCAGCGGCCACTACGCCGCGTCGGCGGGCGAGATCGTCTTCGAAGGTCGCGCGCTGATCGGCCAGGCAGCGCACCGCATCGCTGTCGCCGGAATCGCCCGCACGTACCAGATCCCGCGCCCGTTCGCGCATCTGAGCGTGCTTGAGAACGTGGCGCTGGCGACGATGTTCGGCGGCGCCATCGACGAGCCGCGCGTCGCGCGCAAGGAAGCGATGCGCTGGCTCGAGTTCACCGGCTTGCGCGACAAGGCGGGCGCCCGGCCGGACGAGCTGAACCTGCACCAGCGCAAGTTCCTCGAGCTGGCGCGCGCCCTGGCGGCGCGGCCGCGCCTCGTCCTGCTCGATGAGGTGCTGAGCGGTCTGACGCCGAGCGAGATCGACGCTGCGGTGGCGCTGATCCGGCGCATCCGCGAACAGGGCGCGAGCATCGTCTTCGTCGAGCACGTCATGCGCGCCGTGATGGCGCTCACCGACCGCATCGTCGTGTTCCACCATGGCGAGCTGCTCGCCGAAGGCGCGGCGAGCGACGTCATGAAGCGTCCCGAGGTCATGACGGCCTATCTGGGACCGGTTCGCGCTGCCGGAGGACTCGCGTGAGCGGCGCAACGCTCCCGGCCGCGCCGGTGCTCGAAGTGCGCGACCTGCAGGTGGCTTACGGCGCCGCAACGGCCTTGTGGGGCGTCTCGCTCGAGGTACGCGCCGGCGAGATGCTCTGCGTCGTCGGCCCGAACGGAGCCGGCAAGACGACGCTCATCAACGCCATCGCCGGCCTCTTGCGCGCCCGCGCCGGCCGCATCGCCTTCCAAGGGCGCGACATCACGGAACTGGCGCCGCATCGCTTCTGCGCCGCCGGCATCGCGATCGTTCCGGAAGGCCGGCGCCTGTTCACCGGCATGAGCGTGCTCGAGAACCTCGAGCTCGGCAGCTACCTGCCGGCCGCGAAGGCGCATCGCCGGCAATCGCTCGAGGCCGCCCTGGCGCTGTTTCCGGTGCTGAAGGCCAGGCTCGGCAGCGCGGCGGGCGAGCTCTCGGGCGGGCAGCAGCAGATGGTCGCGATCGCGCGGGCGCTGATGGCGCGGCCGCGCCTGCTGCTCCTCGACGAGCCGTCCTTGGGACTCTCGCCGCTGATCGTCCACGACGTGTTCACGGCGATCCGCCAGGTCAATGCCGAAGGCGTGTCTGTGATGCTCGTCGAGCAGGACGTGACGACGGCGCTGGAGCTGGCCGATCGCGCCTGCGTCCTCGAAGAAGGCCGTATCGTCGCCGAGGGCGAGCCGGCGGCGCTGCTCGCGCGCCCGGAGATCCAGCGCGCCTATCTCGGCGTCTAAGAACGCGTGCCACACCTGCGAACCGGAGACCAGAACATGCTGTTCCCCACGACGATTGTCGGCAGCTTTCCGCAGCCCGAGTGGCTGATCGACCGTGCCAGGCTCGCGGCGCGCTTCCCGCCGCGGGTGCGCGCGAAGGAGCTCTGGCGCATCCCGGCGCCCTACCTCGCCGAGGCGCAGGACGACGCGACGCTGCTCGCGATCCGCGCCCAGGAGGATGCCGGGCTCGACATCGTAAGCGACGGCGAGATCCGCCGCGAAAGCTATTCGAACCGCTTCGCGACGGCGCTCGAAGGCATCGACCTCGACAACCCGGGGACGGCGCTCGATCGCTCGGGACACCCGAACCCGGTGCCGCGCATCGTCGGCAGGATTCGGCGCCGGCACGCGGTCGAGGTCGACGATCTGAAGTTCCTGCGCGCCCACACCGATCGCCGCGTGAAGATCACCGTGCCCGGCCCCTTCACGATGCTGCAGCAGGCGCAGAACGACCACTACGCGAGCGAGGAAGAAGCCGCGATGGACTACGCCGCCGCCGTCAACGACGAGGTCAAGGATCTGTTCGCCGCCGGTGCCGACGTCGTGCAGATCGACGAGCCCTACATGCAGGCGCGGCCCGAGAAAGCGCGGCGCTACGGCCTCGCGGCGCTGAACCGCGCCCTCGAGGGCGCGAGCGGAACGACGGCGGTGCATATCTGCTTCGGCTACGCGGCGATCATCCACGAGCGGCCGAGCGGCTATTCGTTCCTGCCCGAGCTGGCCGGGTGCAGTTGCCGCGAAGTGTCGATCGAGACGGCGCAGTCGCACCTCGATTGCTCGGCGCTGCAAGCGCTTGCCGGCAAGCGTGTGATGGTCGGCTGCATCGACCTGGCCGACCCGCAGGTCGAGTCGCCGGAAACGATCGTCGCGCGCATCGAGCGCGCCCTGCCCTACGTCAAGGCCGAGGACGTGATCCTCGCGCCCGACTGCGGCATGAAGTACCTGCCGCGCGAGCGTGCGGTGGGCAAGTTGCGCGCGATGGTCGAGGCCGCGAAGATCCTGCGCCAGCGACACGGCGCCGCACCGCCTTGACGGATCAGGCGGTCAGCCGCTTCACGCCTTTCAGCTCGCAGGCGTAGATCGCGTTGCGCAGCGCCGCGATCGCCTCGTAGCGCGTGAAGCTGCGTCGCCAGGCGAGGACGACGCGACGCGACGGCACGGGCTTGTCGAAGGGCACAAAGGCAAGGTGCGCTTGCTTTTCGGCCGGCACCGAGAGCTGCGGCACGACCGTGATTCCCATCCCCGAGGCGACCATGTACTTGATCGTCTCGAGCGACGAGCCTTCGAAGGTCTTGCGCATGCCCTCGGCATCGGTCGACGCGAACTGCGCGTACTCCGGGCAGACCTCGAGCACATGGTCGCGAAAGCAGTGACCCGTGCCGAGCAGCAGCATCTTCTCGTGCTTCAGCTCGTCGGCACTGATCGACTTGCGCTTGGCAAGCGGGTGGTTCTTCGGCACGGCGACGACGAAAGGCTCGTCATAGAGCGGCGCAATCGCCAGGCCGGTGTCGGGAAAAGGCTCGGCCATGATCGCGCAGTCGAGCTCGCCCGTGCGCAGCAGCTCGAGCAGCTTGACGGTGAAGTGCTCCTGCAGCATCAGCGGCATCTGCGGCACCCGCTCGATCGCCTGCTTGACGAGATCGGGCAGCAGGTAGGGCCCGATCGTGTAGATCACGCCGAGGCGAAGCGGCCCGCTCAGCGGGTCCTTCCGGCGCTTGGCCGTCTCCTTGATCTCGGCCGCCGCCTCGAGCACCGTCTGCGCCTGGCGAACGATCTCCTCGCCGAGCGGCGTCACGCTCACCTCGTTGGCGCCGCGCTCGAAGATGCGCACGTCGAGCTCTTCTTCGAGCTTCTTGATCGAGACCGAGAGCGTCGGCTGCGATACCGAGCATGCCTCGGCGGCGCGCCCGAAATGCTTTTCGCGCGCCACTGCGACGACGTAGCGCAGCTCGGTCAGGGTCATTCGTGCTCGAGAGCGGCCTCGTGCGCGCAGGCAGCTCGGGTCGCAGCTGTTATTTCGCGGCTCGCTTCAGCGCCTCGATCTTGCCGAGGTCGACGCTCGCGAGCACCTTCTTCAGCGAGTCCAGGTCGACGTGGTCGCCGTCGGCCTCGACGATGACGCCGTTGGCGAGGATCACGGTCACCTCGGCGCGGCTGCCGTCCTTGCGGTATTCCTCGTGCATCGTGCGCGCGCCGTCCTTGTAGACCTTCTCGACCTTGCCGTCGGTTTCCTTGTCCATCGTCATGTTGGCCCAGCCGGCCATCGCGGCGAGCCCGGCCAGGCCGCCGGTGTCAGTGATCGCGAGGTTGAGGCGGCGGTTCTCGTTGGCGTACGAGGCTTTCGCCGTCGAGCCGGCGATCCCCATCGCCTGGCCGCCGCTCGCCTCGACCGAGTTGCGCTTCATGTCGCCGACCGAATCGGGAAGCAGGTTCTTCAGGTCGGCCGCCGCGATCGGCGCGGCGTTGCCGCCGGTCATCGCTGCCAGCATCTCGCCGGCGGCTTTGCCGGCGGCGGCCGGGTCGCCCGAGTTCTGCGCCGCCTCGGCACGCTTGCCCGCTGCTTCCATGCGCTGGGCCATCGCCGTCATGCTGTCGGAGTTGATCGTGACCGTCGCGCCGTTGGGCGCCTTGATCGTCATGTCGCCGCCAGCCGAGGCCATCCCGCCCAGGCCCGTGCGCGACATCGGCGACAACATCGCCATCAGGGCGCCGAGGATCACGCCGATGACGATGGCGACGACGATCACGACCGCCGTGTAGGCGCCGGCCTTTTCGGGCGGGCAGCGCATCAGCACCGAGATGCCCGTATAGAACAGGTAGATCGAGTAGATCGAAGCGAGCAGGCCGAGGATCCAGAGCGACGGGATGATCCCGAAGATGCCGCCGACGAACGCCGCCGTGCTGCCGTAGGCGACGAGCTTGAGCGCCTGGACCTGGTTCTTCGTCCCGCCGAAGGTCGGCGCCAGCGCGTCGACAATGAGCGCCATGACGAAGATCATGACGAGCGAAACCACGTAGCGGACGACCATCTGCACCAGGCCTGTTCCGATCGGGACGCGGTAGCTGAGGCCGAAACCTCCGACGCCGACGAGCGTCAGGCCGATGAAGCTGGCGATGGCCGGTATCGCCGCGAGGATGACCAGGTAGCTGCTGTAGATCGACGCCACGTCAGCGCTTTCCGCGGCGATGACGGGCCAGGTTTGCTTCGGCTTGAGCAGGATGGACTGAACGCGATCGACCAGTGACATCGGATCCTCCTTCGGTTTCGAGAGATGTTTCCCGGCGCGAATGGTAGCCGCGCGACTCGATCGCCCGGCAGAAGATGTCGAGAGGTGTCCGCGGCGCTCATGAGGCCGGCCGCGCGCGGCTGGGATCAATACGCGTAGACGACGATGACGTGCAGCCGTTCGTCGCCGCGCGGCCGCACACCCGCTCCTTCGGTGACGTGAGCGGCGCTGAGGCGCACGTTCCACGACGGCGGCATCGCCAGGCGCAAGCCGACGCCGATGCTCGAGATGTGGGAGCGGACGACTTCCCCCGGCAACGGCTGATTGCGCCGCAGCCAGCCCTG
>DATMGW010000065.1:0-3335 GCA_035555295.1 Caldimonas sp. | reverse complement strand
CAGCTGCAGCATGTAGCGCTGCTGCACGCGCAACTCCGATTCCTTGGCCTCCAGCGTCGAGACCGCGCCGGTCTTCTCGACGTCGCCCTCGGTCTGTTCGGCGATGAAGGATTCGAGCTCGGCGACCTTCGCGGCGTAGAGCTCGATCTGGTCGAAGTCGCCTTCGATGATCTCGTCGACGAGCTTCCTGACGCGCAACAGAAACTTGGCCCCCGGCCCGTCGTCGAAATCGTCGAAGGCGTTGGCGAGCGAGGCGATGCGGTTGATGAAGCGGCGCACCGGGTGGCGGCGCGTCGAGAAGAAGCTCGAGTCGTTGAGGGCGACGCGCAGCACCGGCAGCTGCAGCCGCGCGATCTCGCGCGCCATCTGCGGCGGAACGCGCGAATCGGAGAGGATCTGGTCGAACAGGCTGCCGACGACGTCGATCACCATGTGGTCGAGCTTGCCGGTCGACGCCTGGATCAGCTCCTCGCGATGGGCGCGGATCAGGTTGACCGCCATCAGGCCGGTCAGGCCGTCGTTGTATTGCGGCCCCGACGATCCGGCGCCGCCGCCGGTGTTGGTCGCGCCGCGCGACGAGTCGGCGGTGAGCGCGGCGCGTCCCGCGATCGTTCCCGGGTCGAGACCGGGGGGCAAGCCTGCGCCGGGATAGCCCGCGCCGGGGTAGCCCGCACCTGGATACCCGGCGCCGGCATAGTCCCCCGCGCCGCCGAACGCCGTGCCGCCGCCGCGGCCGGCGGGCAGCATCGCACCGCCTCCGCGTGGCGGGCTGAGCAGCGCCGACGCGTCGAACTCGCCGGGCCGGCTCGACACGGCGGTGAGCCGGCGCAGCAGCGTCATCAGTTGCTGGTCGGCGGCGGCATTGGCACGCGTGCGCGAGCTGCCGCCGCGCGGCGCCGGTGCGGCATCGCGCGTGCTGTCGATCGCCGCCTGGCCGGGGAAGGCCGTCGCCAGCGCGCGCCGGTGCGCGGCGAGCAGGTCGAGATCGCCCGAGCCGGAGGGGTCGTCGAGGTCTCCGTGGCCGCTTCGCGTCGAGATGCGGCCGTCCCGGCTCAGGCTGGCGTAGCCGGAGTTGGCGCCGAAGATCTGGTTGCCCGGGCCTTCGACGGTTCGTACGGTCAGGTTGACGGGGCGGATGCCGCGTTCCTGGAGCATGCGCAGGATCTCGCTGTAGCACTCGGGCATGGTGTGCGCCATCGCCTGGCCGAGTTCGCGGGCGAGGATGCGGCGGCTCTCCCGCTCGCCCGAGATCGACTCGATGCCGCGGTTCAGCGCCGCGCCGACGACCTCGGCGCGCAAGGGGTTGCGCTCGTCGTCGGCCCGGCCTAGGTTGAGCAGCGCACCCATGTAGGCCGCCAGGTCGCGCAGCTGCCACTCGCACTCGTGCGAGATGAGCTGGCCGAGGCGCACGTAGTTCATGCGCTCCTCGACCTCGCTGTCGTCGACCAGGCTCAAAGTCTCCCAGTCTGCCGATTCGAGCTTGCGCTTGGAGTCGACGCGCGGCGCGATCTCCTTGGCGACCTTCTCGCGCAGCGCCTCGTGCAGCGCGCCCTGGAAGGTGCCCATGTTGCGGCGCAGCTCCTGCTGCGACGAGATGATCTGGTCGCGCTCGCCGATCTTGGCCGAATTCTGGGCAAGCGCAGTGAGGCTTTCCATCACGCGCATCGCCGCCGACGCCGCCGCCGTCCGGATCAGGTTCATCGCCGCGTCGAGCGCGGCTTGTACGCGTGGTTCGATGGGATTCATCTCGGGCACAGGCCGCGCCGGACGGCGAGCGACAGAAGGCTCCTCGGGTTGGGCGAACTTACTTCTAGTATGGCGCCAAAATTCGACCCGAGTCGCGGCACTGCATCACGGTCGGCGCCTGTGTCGAGGCGGCCGTCCGCGGCGCCGAGCGCTCAGCGCTTGAGCGAGTCGCGGATCTCGCGCAGCAGCATCGTGTCCTCGGGCGTCGCCGGCGCGGCTGGCGGTGTGACGCGGCGCAGGCGATTGATCTGCTTGACCATCACGAAGATGATGAAGGCGAGGATGATGAAGTTGACGCTGACGGTCAGGAAGTTGCCCCAGGCAAAGAGCGGCACGCCCGCCTTGGTCAGCGCCTCGTAGGTCATGGGCCCGGCGTAGCCGGGCGGCGGCGGCGCCAGCGTGACGAAGAAGTTCGAGAAATCGAGGCCGCCGACGACGCGGCCGACGACGGGCATGATGATGTCCTTGACCAGCGAGTCGACGATCTTCCCGAACGCCGTGCCGATGATGACGCCGACCGCCAGGTCGACGACGTTGCCCTTCGTTGCGAACTCCTTGAACTCGGCTGCCATTCCCATTGTCTTGCTCCCGCTGTCTCGCGCGAGTATTCCTGCTGCCGAGGCGAAGTCAAGCCTGGCGCCAGGCCGGGCGCGCGGCGTGACCGGCGCGGCCGCAGGTCGTCCGCCTTGACACGTCCGCTAGAATTCTAGGTTGACTTCTCGCGTCTCGTTCAAGGACATGCATGAGTGACCAGAAGATCGACGATGGCAAGCGGACCTGGATCATTGCTTCGGGGTGCGCGGGCGCCATCGGCGCCGGATTCGTCGCCGTTCCCTTCGTCAGCAGCTTCCTGCCTTCCGAGCGCGAACGCGCGGCCGGCGCGCCGGTCGAAGTGGACATCAGCGGCATCAAGCCGGGTGAAAAGCTCACCGTCGAGTGGCGCGGCAAGCCGGTCTGGATCGTCCGGCGCACGCCCGAGCAACTGGCGTCCCTGGCCAAGCTCGACCCTCTCCTCGCCGACCCGCAGTCCAAGCGCAAGCCCGATGAACTGACGCCGCCCTACGCGCGTAACGAAGACCGGTCGATCAAGCCGGAATACCTCGTCGTCGTCGGCATCTGCACGCACCTGGGCTGCTCGCCGAGCGACAAGTTCACGCCTGGGGCGCAGCCCTCGCTGCCGGACGACTGGGCAGGTGGCTTCCTCTGCCCCTGCCACGGCTCGACTTTCGACCTGGCCGGCCGCGTCTACAAGGGCAAGCCGGCGCCCGACAACCTGGAGGTGCCGCCGCACGTCTACCTGTCGGACAGCCGCCTGCTCATCGGCGAAGACAAGCGGGCCTGAAACCCGTACCCGCGAACGCGCACTCCGAATTACGAGGAACATCGGGCATGGCTGAATTTCAAACCGCGCCGCCTGGCGCCGGCGCCGGGCGGCGGCTTCTGACCTGGGTCGACAACCGCTTCCCGCTCTCCAAGCTCTACAACGAGCACCTCGGCGAGTACTACGCGCCGAAGAACCTCAACATCTGGTACGCTTTCGGAGCGCTCGCCCTGCTCGTGCTGGTGATGCAGATCCTCACCGGCATCTT
>DATMGW010000064.1:0-8603 GCA_035555295.1 Caldimonas sp. | reverse complement strand
GACCGGGTCGCTGCGCAGCGGATCGGGGTTCGGCTTGATCGAGAGCGACGGGCAACCGGAGAGGCGGATGCACGAATGGTCGCCGGTGCAGGTGTCGGCGTCGACGCCGAAGCGCTCGCGCACGACCCGCTCGCCGGCGGCGATCGCCTGCTTGACGAGCGGCTTTTCGCGCCGCTGCTTGTTGAGCTGGCATTCCGACTGCGCGACCAGGACCTTGGGGCCCTTTTCCTTCGTCGTCAGCGCCTCCTTCAGCGCATCGCGCATGCCGCCGACGTCGTAGGTGCGGCGCAAGATGCGCACCCAGCGCACGCCGACGCCGCGCACCGCCTGTTCGATCGCGTGGCCGGTGCTGCGCGTCGGCGGCCCGGACTTCGACGACAGGATGTCCTGGCCGCCGGTGGCCGAGGTGTAGTTGTTGTCGACGACGATCGTCAGGTTGTCGCTGCGGTTGAAGACGGCGTTGGCGATGCCGCTCGTCAGCCCGTTGTGCCAGAAGCCGCCGTCGCCCATCACCGAGATCGCACGCTTGCCCGACGGCGCGTTGAACGCCGAGGCGGCGGCCGTGCCGAGGCCGTAGCCCATCGTCGTGTTGCCGAGGTGAAAGGGCGGCAGGATCGAGAACAGGTGGCAGCCGATGTCGGCGCTGACGTGATGCGCGCCCAGCTCGCGCTCGACCAGCTTCATGGCGCTGAAGATCGGTCGCTCCGGGCAGCCGGTGCAAAAGCCCGGCGGGCGACCGTGCACGCTGGCGGCGAGCGACGCCTCGGTCGCGAGCGGGATCACCTTCGGCATGCGCGCCGGCTTGGCTGCCGGCTCGATGCGGCCGACGTGCTCGAGGAAGGCGCGCGTTCCCTTCAGCACCTCGGCGCCGGTGTATTCGCCCGCCGGCACGAGGAAGTCCTTGCCGTGCAGCGCTGTCTGCAGGTCGGCCTGGCGCAGGATCGTCGCCAGGTTCTGCTCGATGTGGTTTGGCTGGCCTTCCTCGACCAGCAGCACGGCGCGCCTGCCGGCGCAAAAGCGCGTCACTTCCTTCGGCACGAGGGGATATGCCACGTTCATGACGTAGAGCGGGACCTGCGAGTTGCCGTAGACGTCGGCAAGGCCGAGCCGCTCGAGCGCGCGCACGAGAGCGTTGTACATGCCGCCCTGGACGATGATGCCGACGTCGCCGGCGCTCTCGGCGAAGAACTCGTTGAGGCCGCGCTCCTCGATGAAGCCGAGCGCCGCGGGCCAACGCTCGTTGACCTTCTCCTGCTCGTGCAGATAGGTCGCGGGTGGCAGGGCGATGCGCGAGGTGTCGCGCCGCGGCGTGGCCAGCGCATCGCTCGGCGTGAAGCTCGCGGTCCGGTTCGCGCCGGCGACGAAGTGGCCGTGCACGTGGCAGGCGCGGATCCGCAGCAGCAGCATCACCGGCGTGTGGCTCGCCTCCGACAGCTCGAAGCCGCTCTTCACCGCCGCGACCATCGATGGCAGGTTCGGCCGCGGGTCGAGGAGCCAGATCTGCGACTTCATGGCGAACGCGTGCGTGCGCTCCTGCATGATCGACGAGCCCTCGCCGTAGTCTTCGCCGACGATGACGAGGGCGCCGCCGGTCACGCCGCCCGAGGCGAGGTTGGCGAGCGCGTCGGCGGCAACGTTGACGCCGACGGGGCCCTTGAAAGTGACGGCGCCGCGCAGCGGGTAGTTGACGGAGGCCGCCAGCGTCGCCGCTGCGGTCGCCTCGCTGGCCGAGTTCTCGAAGCGGATGCCGTGCTCCGCGAGGATGTCCTGCGCGTCGGCGAGCACGTCCATCAGGTGCGAGATCGGCGCGCCCTGGTAGCCGGCGACATAGGAAACGCCGGACTCGAGCAGCGCCTTGGTGACGGCGAGGATGCCCTCGCCGCGAAACACCTCGCCGGCGCCCAGGCGCAGCTTCTTGACCTCTTCGACGAACGAACGCTCGGCCATGGGTTCCTTGGGTCTCTACCTATGCGCCCGGCGCGCACCGGAGCTATATTAGTTGAAGTGCGAACATATTCAAAATCATGTTTTACCCGAGCCAGACAGCGCCTGGCCCGGTCGGGGGCGGGCCGGTGACGCGTCGCTTCGTCGACGGCTACCTCGCCGCCCTGCTCGCCCAGGCGAGCCACCTGATCTCCTCCGAGTTCCACGAGGTCGTGCGGGCGCACGACCTGTCGGTCTCCGAGTGGCGGGTGCTGGCGAGCCTGGCCGGCGGCAAGAAGATCAGCATCGGCCAGCTCGCGCAGGTCGCGGTGCTCAAGCAGCCGACGGTGACGCGGCTTCTCGACCGGATGGAGGTGCGCGGCCAGGTCGAGCGCCTCGGCCACGACGGCGACCGCCGCGTCACGCTGGTCCGCATCACGGCCGCCGGCAGCCGCACGGTCGCCAGGCTGATCGCGCTGGCGCGTGAGCACGAACAGCGCGTGCTCGAACCGTTCGGCCTCACGCGGGCCGAGGAGCTGAAAGCCACGCTGCGCCGCATCATCGAGCTGCACGGCGAGCCCTGATGGCAGGGCAGCTTCAGGACAGCGTCTCGTCGGCGGCCGGCCGCCACAGGTCCGCGTGCTTGAGCACGCCGAGCGTGCGCGCCAGCGCGTCGAGGCGATACGCGGCGACGTCGCGGCCGACGTAGTCGTAGAAGCCGCTGCCGCTCTTCAGGCCGAGCCGGCCCTCGGCCACCATCCGGCCGATGATCGCCGGCGCCGCATAGCGGTCGGCGTCGATCGACGCCGCCATCTCGCGGCTCGCGTGGTGCAGGATGTCGGCGCCGCCGAAGTCGATGAACTCGACGACGCCGAGCGCCGCGAAGCGGAGGCCCAGGCCGTAGCGCGTCGCCTTGTCGATCTCCTCTGCGCTTGCCGCGCCCTCCTCGACCATGCGCGCCGCCTCGTTCATCACGAGCGCCTGCAGGCGCGGCACGATGTAGCCCGGCGTCGGCCCGCAGACGACGGGCAGCTTGCCGATCGATTCCAGCAGCGCCTTGGCGTGCTCGAGCACGGCGGGCGACGTGCCCGCGTGCGTACTCAGCTCGACCACCGGGATCAGGTACGCCGGGTTCAGCCAGTGCATGTTGAGGAAGCGCTCGGGCCGCTCGACGCACTCGGCGAGCTGCGTCACGAGAATGCTGCTTGTCGTCGAGGTCAGGATCGCGTCGGGCCGGCAATGCCGGTTGATCTGCGCGAAGGCTTCGCGCTTGGCGTCCATGCGCTCGGGAACGCCCTCGAACACCAGCTCGGCGGCGGCCAGTGCGGCCGGAGCGGCTTCGGCCCGCACCAGTTCGACGCGAGCGGCGAGCGCGTCGACCTGGTCGCCGCGCAACGCGCCGAGCCGGGCCAGGCCGTCGAGGCTGGCGCGGACCTCGGCCTCGGCTTCGTCGCGCAGGCGCTGCCAGGCCTCGGCGCTGCGCGGGCGCAGGTCGATCAGCGAGAGACGATGGCCGGCCCAGGCGAACGCGATCGCGATGCTGCGGCCCATGCGGCCGGCGCCGACGGCGGCAAAGCGGGGAGGCCCGTCAACGGCGTTCATCTTCATTCGCCGTCATGCAGTCGCCGGCGCACTTCGTCGCGGCCGAGGCCGGCGAGGCCGAGCACCTCGAACGTGCGCGGGCCGCGGCGCAGGTCGCGGCCGAGGAAGCCGCCGACGATGGCGAGCAGGCCGTGCGCAATCGGCGCGTCGACGCCGGCGAAGCGCGCCGCCGAGGCGAGGAAGGCGAGGCCCAGCTCGGTGTCTTCCGTGATGTAGCGGTGCCGGTGCAGGTCGATGTGCTCGCGCCAGTCGCCCGACTTGACGAGCTGCTTGTGTGCGTCGCCGTACATCCAGCGGTCGTTGGCGTAGTGGTCGGCGAGCGGGTAGTGCGGTGCGCCCCAGCCGAACGCCTCGCGCACGGCGATGCGCTCGCGGTCAAGCGCGTCGGTGACGGCGCGCACGGCGGGCTGCGTTCCCTCGTTGTGGATATCCCAGCGGTCGAAGTGCTGCAGCGGCGCTGCGTTCATCACCATCAACGGCGGGTGGATCACCGGGCCGGCGTTCATCAGTGCGCCTGACAGCGCGTCGCCGCAAGGATGGACGCTCGGATAGGCGTGGCGGATCACCTCGATTGCCCGATCCGCGTCGCGCGCCGGATAGACGCCGGTCGGCAGGCGGACGGCCCGCGCCGAGACGTTGACCTCACGCTCGCCGTGCTTCCTCGCCAGGTACGGCAAGGTGCCGGTCTCGGCCCAGGCGACACGCGCCGAACTGCCGGCGCGGCGCGCGATCTGCGCCATCACGTAACTGCCGAAGGTTCCGGGCGGCAGGAAGACGACCTGGCCGTCTTCCAGGTGCGGTGCGAGCGCGCGGCGATGTCGTCCTGGGCGATCGCCGGCGACGGGACCACGATCAGCACGGCACCGCGAACCGCGGCGCCGATGTCGGCCGTCGCCTCCGCGATCACCACCTCGCGAACGCCGGCAGCATCCTTCAGGACGATGCTGCGCTCTTCGACGAGCGGTGCCAGTGCCGCAGCGTCGCGGCGCCAGAGGCGGACCTCGTGGCCGGCTTCGGACAGGTCGGCGGCAGCGGCGTAGCAGCCGTGGCCGCCGCCGAGGATGGCTATCTTCATGGGTGAAACGCCTTCGACGAAAGATCGCCGCGGCCGGGCGCCTCCGGTGGATGCCAGGGTTCGGGCGATGCGCTCACCGCGGTATTAGTCTAATTGGCAACCTATTCAGAATCATGTTTTACCCGATGAACAGCCGCCCGTTCCCGGGCGACCGGCTGTCGAGCCCGGCGGTGCGCAGCAGGTCCCAGAAGCCGGCCGGCGAGCTCGAGACGACCGGAACGCTCAAGCGCGCTTCGACGATGCGGATCGCGTCGAGCGTGAGCAGGCCGCCGCAGGAGATCAGGATGCCGTCGGACTCGGGCCGGGCGCGATGGGTCTCTTCGCAGAGGCGCACGAGCGTCTCGGTGGGGACCTGCGCGACGGCGTCGACGCTGGTGATCGCGAGGCCTTGGACCGTCGTCGCGACGATCCCGCTCGCTTCGAGATAGGTCGCGAGGCGGGCGTTGACCTCGTCGATGTAGGCGGTGGCGACCGCGACCTTCGAGAGGCCTAACGCACGGATGCCGCGAACGATCGCGTGGCTCATCGTCGTGCACGGCAAGCCGGTGCGGCGCGCCATTTCCGCTTCCAGCTCGTCGTTGAACGCCGCGCCACGATAGAAGCTCAGCGACGTTCCCATCAGCGAAATCGCCCGCGCCCCGCTCGCTGCGAGCTCGACGGCGAGCTCGACGACGCGATCGATCACCTCTTCGTAGCCACGCGTCGAAATCTCGGCCAGGCCGAGGCCGCGTGCGATGAAGCGCACGCGGTCGCCGTAGAGCGCCGGCCCGTCGAGGGGAACCTCGCCCGCGCGCGGCGGAACGATCAGGCCGAGGCAGGGCGCGGCGTCGAGGCTCAGCGGCGACATGCGCATACATTACTACGCGGCCAGGGACCCCAGTCGCGGGGAGAGAAGAAGATGAAGGACGAGCTCGTCTATCCGCACGAGAACTCGCTCGGCGCGATCACGCTCGTGCTCGGGCTGATCGTCTGGGTGCTCCTCGTCGTCGGCACGGTCGGCCTGGCGCTCATTTACCTGCTGATCGGCTTCCTGTTCTACCTGTTCGCCAAGTCGGCGCTCATCTCCTGGCTGCGCGGCAACGGCGTGCTGCTCTCGTCGGCGCAATTGCCCGACCTGCGCGTGCGCTTCGACGCCTGCTGCGACAAGCTCGGCATGACCGAGAAGCCCGAGGCCTACGTGCTGCAGGGCAACGGGCTGCTCAACGCCTTCGCGACGCGCTTTCTCGGCCGCAACTTCGTCGTCCTCCTCTCCGACATCGTCGACGCGATGGACGGGCACCCCGACGGCGTGAACTTCTACATCGGCCACGAGCTCGGCCACGTTCGCATGAAGCACCTCACCGGGCAGCTGCTGCGCGCGCCCGTGCTCTGGCTGCCGCTGCTCGGCGCCGCCTATTCGCGGGCCAAGGAATCGACCTGCGACCGGCACGGCCGCGCTTGCTGCGCGTCGCCCGAATCGGCAGCACGCGCCCTCGTCGCGCTGGCCGCAGGTGCCCAGCGCTGGAAGCAGGTCGACCTGCCCGCCTTTGCCGGGCAGGCGGTGCTGAGCAAGGGCTTCTGGATGTCGTTTCACGAGCTGACCGGTGGCTACCCGTGGCTCACCAAGCGCGTCCTTCGCGTCCTCGACCCGGCGGCGCAGATCCCCGGGCGCAACGCATTCGCCTACTTCTTCGCGCTGTTCGTCCCGTACGCGGGACGGGCCGGCGGCGCCGGCGGGGTGATCGTCGTCGCCGCGCTCATCGGCGTCCTCGCCGCGGTGGCGCTGCCGGCGTACAAGGACTACGAGGCACGCGCCCGCCTGACCGGCGCGTTCATCGCGAGCGTGCCGGCGCGCGAGGCGATCGCTGCCTACTACGCTGAGCACAAGGCGCCGCCCGAATCGATCGAAGCGGCCGGCATACAGCCGACGCTTCCCGACGGGACGCAACTCTCGGTCGACGCCGACAGCATGGAGCTCACCGTCGAGACGCCGAGCGGACAGCTCGTGTTCACGCCGCGCCCGCAGGCCGACGGAACCATAGGCTGGCAATGCGCTGTCGGCGAAGGCGTGCGGCCGGCGCGGGCGCCGACGCTGTGCCGCGGACGCAGCTCCGACACGGTCGAGCTGACGAAGTAGCTTGCGGCCCGACGGCGGCGCCGCCGGCGCGACGTATGACAATCGGGCGACGCTGGCGCTGAGCGGCGGAGCGACTCTCCCTGCGCCCGGTCAGGTCACCGGGCAGACGACAACGGCGAAAGGCTTGCCATGATCTTCGAGCAGGTTGCCACGGGAGGCTGCCAGTCGTACCTGATCGGCTGCAGCGAGACGTGCGCGGCGGCGCTGATCGACCCGGAGATCAGCCAGATCGACCGCTACCACGCGCTCGCCGCGCGCGACGGCCTGCGCATCCGCTTCGTCATCGACACGCACACGCATGCCGACCATTTCTCGGCGACGCGCCAGCTCGCGCGCGAGCTCGGCGTGCCGACCGTCATGCATCGTGCCAGCCCGGCGCCGTTCGTGGACATGCGCGTCGACGACGGCGAGACGATCGTCGTCGGCAAGCTCCGGCTGCGCGTCCTGCACACGCCGGGCCACACGCGCGACTCGATGTGCCTGGTCGTCGACGACGTCCTGTTCAGCGGCGACACCTTGCTGATCGGCGGCACCGGCCGCACCGACCTGCCAGGCGGCGACCCGGAGGCGCTCTACGACAGCCTGTTCAATCGCGTCCTCAAGCTCGACCCGGCACTGAAGGTCTATCCGGCGCACGACTACAAGGGGCGCAGCCACTCGACGCTCGGCGAGGAACTGGCGCACAACCCGCGCCTCGCCAAGCAGGACCGGGCCGCGTTCGTCGAGATGATGAGCAACCTCAACCTCGGCATGCCGAAGCACGTGACCGAGGCGCTGCGCACGAACTTGAGCGGCGGCAAGACGGTGGCGCAACTGCTCGGCGAAGCGGCGGCGACGGTCCCCTTCATGTCGCTCGCCGAGCTGAAGACACGCGTCGAGGCCGCCGAGAACGACCTGATCGTGCTCGACGTCCGCGAAAAGGACGCCTACGAGGCCGGCCACGTCCCGGGCTCGCGTTGCCTGCCGCGCGGCCAGCTCGAGCTGCGCGTCAACCAGGAGTTGCCCGATCCGACGCGGCGCATCCTCGCCTGCTGCGAGCTCGGCCAGATCTCGACGCTCGCCGCGTCGACCTTGCGCGAGATGGGCTTCATGCGCGCGGTGGCGCTCGACGGCGGGATGAAGGCGTGGCGCGAGGCCGGCTACCCGGTGACGACGGGCCCGCAGCCCTGATCCTCTCGCGAGCGTGTACGTCGTCGAGAAAGGCAAGTCGCTGGCGTCGCCGGCGCCGTGACAACGCTCGGTCAGCCGATCCGCTCGGCGTCGTAGCCCTGCTCGCGCATCGCCGCGAGGATCCGCTCGACGTGCGCCGCGCCGCGCGTCTGCACGACGACTTCGATCTGCACCCGCTCGACCGAGAGCGAGGTGAAGGCCCGCTGGTGCTGCACCTCGTCGATGTTGGCGCCGAGACGGGCCAGCAGGGCGGCGACGTCGGCGAGTGCGCCTGGGACGTCGCGCACGTCGACGCGCAGGCGCGCCAGCCGCCCCGACCTGACCATGCCGCGCTCGATGATCTCGGCGAGCACGAGCGGCTCGATGTTGCCGCCGCACAGGACGAGACCGACCTTGCGGCCGGCAAAGCGAGGCTTGTCCTTGAGCAGCGCCGCCAGGCCGACGGCACCGGCGCCCTCGACGACCGTCTTCTCGATCTCGAGCAGCATGAGCATCGCCAGCTCGATATCGTCTTCGGAGACGAGCATCACGTCGTCGACCAAGCTCTTGATGAGAGGCAGCGTCAGCGCGCCGGGGTTCTTGACGCCGATGCCGTCGGCGATCGTCGCCTGCTGGCTCTCGCGCCGCTCGCCGTGCTTGGCGTTCCACGCCGCGGGGAAGCGCTCGGTCTGCACGCCGATGACGCGGATGGCCGGCTTCAGTGCCTTCGCCGCCGTG
>DATMGW010000063.1:0-7234 GCA_035555295.1 Caldimonas sp. | reverse complement strand
TTCGAGATCGTGAGCTCGATCGCGCTCCTCGTCGGCCTGGTCATCATCAACTTCGTGCAGCCCGGAGCGGGCATGAACATCGACCCGAGCTCGCTCGATGCGAAGAGCGTCGCCGCCTACACGGGGCCGGGCAAGATGCAGGGCACGGTCGACTTCCTGCTCGCGATCATCCCGAACACCGTGGTCGATGCCTTCGCCAAGGGCGAGATCCTGCAGGTGCTGCTGTTCTCGGTGCTGTTCGGTTTCGCGCTGCACCGCTTCGGCGGGCGCGGCACCCTCGTCTTCGACGTCGTCGAGAAGGGATCGCACGTGCTTTTCGGCATCGTCGCCATCATCATGAAGCTGGCGCCGCTCGGCGCTTTCGGCGCGATGGCCTTCACGATCGGCAAGTACGGCGTCGGGTCGCTGTTCTCGCTCGGCAAGCTGATGGCGACGTTCTACAGCACGTGCCTGTTCTTCATCTTCATCGTCCTGGGACTGATCGCCCGCCTGCACGGCTTCTCGATCTGGAAGTTCATCAAGTACATCAAGGAGGAGCTGCTGATCGTCCTCGGAACGCCGAGCTCGGAATCGGTGCTGCCGCGGATGATGGCCAAGCTCGAGAATCTCGGCGCGAAGAAGTCGGTCGTCGGCCTCGTCATCCCGACCGGCTATTCGTTCAACCTCGACGGCACGTCGATCTACCTGACGATGGCCGCCGTCTTCATCGCCCAGGCGACGAACACGCCGATGACGCTCGGCCAGCAGCTGACGCTGCTCGCCGTGCTGCTGCTGACCTCCAAAGGCGCCGCCGGCGTCACCGGCAGCGGCTTCATCGTCCTGGCAGCGACGCTCTCCGCGGTCGGCCACGTGCCGGTCGCAGGGCTCGCCCTCATCCTGGGAATCGATCGATTCATGTCGGAGGCGCGGGCACTGACCAACCTCATCGGCAACGGCGTCGCGACCGTCGTCGTCGCCCGATGGACGGGCGATCTCGACCTCGCCAAGATGCAGCGCCGGCTCGACGGCGAGAGCGACGCCGAGGCCGACGAGCCGGAAGCCGTTCTCGACGTGTCGACTGCGCATCTGCCTGCCGCGCCGCACGCCGGCTGAGTCAGGCGAGGCCAGCCTCGGCGCGTGGCCGCTCGCTGCCGGGCGCCGTCGCTACGTTCTCGCTGCCCGGCCGGCGTGGGCGTTGCGGCGCGGCGGCGAAGCGCACCGTGAAGAGCGCTCCGGGTCCGGGCATCCCCGAACGCGGACCGGCGTCGCGCCGACGCGGCTCGGCATCGACCAGGCTCAGTTCGGCGCCGTGGCGCTGCGCGATCTCGCGGACGATCGCCAGTCCGAGCCCCGAGCCGTCGACGCCGGTGCCGAGGGAGCGATAGAAAGGCCGGAACACCTGCTCGCGCTCGGCCGCGGCGATGCCCGGGCCCGAGTCCTCGACCTGGAGCACGGCGACCTGGCCGAACGGATCGCCGATCACCCGCACGGTGACCGCGCCGCCGCGCGGCGTATAGAGCAAGGCGTTGTCGACGAGGTTGCGGACGAGCTCGCGCAGCAGGAGTGCATTGCCGAGCACGTCCGGGCCGCCGCTCGGTGCCTCGCCGTCGTTGCACGCTGCACCCTCGAAGCCGAGATCGATCTCCTTGTCGAGAGCGCGGGGAACGAAGTCGCGCACCGTGTCGCGTGCGATCAGGGCCAGGTTGACGGCGTCGTGGAGCGCGGCTTGCTCCTCGTGCTCGGCGCGCGCCATGGCCAGCAACTGGTTGACCATGTGCGCGGCGTTCTGGCTCGAGTGGGCGATCAGGCGCAACGACTCGCGCAAGGCCTCGGGGTCGTGCTGTCCGGCCTCGATCTCGCGCGCCGCCAGCTCGGCCTGCGTGCGCAAGCCGGCCAGCGGTGTCTTCAACTGATGTGCGGCATCGGCGAGAAAGTGCTTTTGCGCCCGGATCGATTCGTCGAGCCGCGCCAGCAGGTCATTGATCGCGCGCACCAGGGGCGCCACCTCCTCCGGGATATGCTGCTCCTCGATCGGGCTCAGGTCGCTGCTGGCGCGCTTGCGAATGCGCTGCTGCAGTTCGTGCAGCGGCGCGATGCCGCGCGCCAGGGCGAGCCAGATGAGCAACACCGCGATCGGCAGGATCACGAACTGCGGCAGGATCACTCCCTTGATGATTTCGGTGGCCAGGCGCGAGCGCTTGCCGAGCGTCTCGGACACTTGCACGAGCGGCGGGCTCGACGCCGCCCGCTCGAGCCCCGGCACCCACATGTAGGCGACGCGCACCGGCTCGGCGCCGGCGCCGTCGTCGCGAAAGCGCACTTCGCCGGTCGGCGCGCGCTCCTCATCCGTCGGCGTCGCGAGGAGCCGCTCGCCGCTCACGATCTCGCCCCCGGGCGAGCGCACCTGGTAGCGCGTGTCGTCCTCGTCGTCGGGACGCAGCGCCTCGGCAACGCGCGGCGGCAAGGCGAATCCGGCCAGGCTGCGCTCGCTCTCGGTCTGGATCGCGATCTCGCGCCCGAGCAGGCGCACCTTGGCCGCCAGCTCGCGGTCGAAGGGCTGGTTGGCGATGCCCTGGGCGACGACCCAGGTCAGCACCACGCTCATCGGCCACAGCAGCAGGAGTGGCGCGAGCATCCAGTCGAGGATCTCGCCGAAGAGCGACCGCTGCCCACGCTGCGGCATGATGGCCAGGTCCTAGGCGGCGATACGCTCGAGGCAGTAGCCGAGCCCGCGCACGGTCGCGATGCGCACGCTGCCTTGCTCGATCTTCTTGCGCAGGCGGTGGATGTAGACCTCGATCGCGTTGTTGCTCACCTCGTCGCCCCATTCGCACAGGCGCTCGACGAGCTGATCCTTGCTGACGAGGCGGCCGGCACGCTGCAACAGCACCTCGAGCAGGCCGATCTCGCGCGCCGAAAGGTCGACCATCTGCTCGTTGATGTAGGCGACCCGCCCGGTCGCGTCGAAGCTGAGGGGTCCGTGCCGGATCACGTTCGACGCGGCGCCGAGGCCGCGCCGGGTCAGGGCCCGAACCCGCGCTTCGAGCTCCTGCAGCGAGAACGGCTTGGCCATGTAGTCGTCGGCGCCGAGGTCCAGGCCCTGGACCCGCTGCTCGACGCCGTCGTCGGCGGTGAGGATCAGCACCGGCGCCTTCGAGCCGCGCTGGCGCAGCCGCCGCAGCACCTCGAGGCCGTGCAGCCGCGGCAATCCGAGGTCGAGGATGAGCAGGTCGAACTCGTGCGTGGCGAGCGCGGCATCGGCGTCGGCCCCGTTGCCGACCTGGTCGACGGCGTAACCCGCGCCGCGCAGCGAGCGCAGCAGCCCGTCGGCGAGGACCTGGTCATCTTCGGCGATCAGGAGACGCATGTGCGGCGGCGATTCTCGCGAAAGCGGGGTGGCGAACGAAGCGGCAACCCGAGCCCACCTGTCGGAGGGCGCCCGCTTCGCCCATTCTAGGGAGTGCACGTTACTGCGGATCGGAGACACTGTACAAACGTCCAGCTATTGCAGATAATCCTCCGCACTCTCAGGAGCCCCTTCATGGACACGACCGTCAAAGCCCTCAATACCGAAAAAGCCAAGGCGTTGCAGGCCGCGCTGGCGCAGATCGAAAAGCAATTCGGCAAGGGCGCGATCATGCGCCTGGGCGTCGGCGAGGTGATCGACGACATCGAGGTCGTCTCGACCGGCTCGCTCGGCCTCGACATCGCGCTCGGCGTCGGCGGCCTGCCGCGCGGCCGTGTCGTCGAGATCTACGGGCCCGAGTCGAGCGGCAAGACGACGCTCACGCTGCAGGTCATCTCCGAGATGCAGAAGCAGGGCGGCACCTGCGCCTTCATCGACGCCGAGCACGCGCTCGACGTGCAGTACGCGCAAAAGCTCGGCGTCAACCTGCAGGAGCTGCTCATCAGCCAGCCCGACACCGGCGAGCAGGCGCTCGAGATCGTCGACGCTCTGGTGCGTTCGGCGTCGGTCGACCTGGTCGTCATCGATTCGGTCGCCGCGCTGACGCCCAGGGCCGAGATCGAAGGCGAGATGGGCGACTCGCTGCCCGGCCTGCAGGCGCGCCTGATGAGCCAGGCGCTGAGGAAGCTCACCAGCTCGATCAAGAAGACCAACACGATGGTCATCTTCATCAACCAGATCCGCATGAAGATCGGCGTCATGTTCGGCTCGCCGGAGACCACGACGGGCGGCAACGCGCTCAAGTTCTACGCCTCGGTGCGGCTCGACATCCGCCGCATCGGCTCGATCAAGAAGGGCGAGGAAGTGATCGGCAACGAGACCAAGGTCAAGGTCGTCAAGAACAAGGTCTCGCCGCCCTTCAAGACGGCCGAGTTCGACATCCTCTACGGCCAGGGCATCAGCCGCGAAGGCGAGGTGATCGACATGGGCGTCGAGGCCAAGGTGCTCGAGAAGAGCGGTTCCTGGTACGCCTACAACGGCGAGAAGATCGGCCAGGGCAAGGACAACGCGCGCGATTTCCTCAAGGAGAACCCCGATCTCGCCTTCGAGATCGAGAACAAGGTGCGCGAGGCGATGGGCATCCCCCTTCTGCCCGGCGCCCCGGCGGGCCAGGAAGACGCGCCCGCCAAGCTCAAGGTCGTCAAGGACTGATGGCGCGCCTGCGCTCGCTTCGTTCGCTGCCCTCCCTCCGTGCGTCGGCGCCCTCGGGGCGGCCCGGCGGTCGCTGAGGCGGGTCGCGGAGCATGGGCCGCGCGCAGGTCCGGCTGTCGCTCAAGGCGCGAGCGCTGCAGCTGCTCGCGCAGCGCGACCAGAGCCGACTCGAGATGCGCCGCAAGCTCCTGTATCACGCCGAGCGAGCCACAGCCGATCAAGGCGCGGGCGAAGGCGAGCCCGATGCGCGCAGCGACGAAGTCGAGGCCGTCCTCGACTGGCTGGAAGCCAACCGCTACCTCTGCGCCGAGCGCTTCGCCGAGTCGCGCGTCCACGCTCGCGAAGAGCGCTTCGGCAACCAGCGCATCAAGACGGAGCTCGCACAGCACGGCGTCAAGCTTCCGGCCGACGTCGCCGAGGGCCTGGCGGAAAGCGAATTTCGGCGTGCTGCTGCGGTGCGGATGCGGCGCTTCGTCGCTCCACCGCGCGATGCGGCCGAGCGCGCCGCGCAAAGCCGGTTTCTCGCCGGGCGCGGCTTCTCCGCGGACGTCATCCACCGCCTGATGCGGCAAGTCGGCGAGGCGGCGCTCGCCGCGGGCCGCGACGAGCCGGCCGGCCCGGGCTGAGCCGCCGTTCGCGCGCCGCCCGATGCGGATCGGCGGCAAAGGCGCGTGCTACATTCAGCGCCCATCGCCGGGCGTCCGGCTGCCCGGCTCCCCTTTTCGAGCACCCGCCTCCCGATGAAGATCCACGAATACCAGGGCAAGGAAATCCTTGCGCGTTTCGGCATTCCGGTGCCGCGCGGCTATCCGGCCTTCAGCGTGCGCGAGGCGTCGGAGGCGGCGCAAAAGCTCGGCGGGTCGGTCTGGGTGGTGAAGGCGCAGATCCACGCCGGCGGACGCGGCAAGGGCGGTGGCGTCAAGGTCGCGAAGTCGCTCGTCGACGTGTCCCGGCTCGCCGGCCAGATCCTCGGCATGCAGCTGAAGACGCATCAGACCGGCCCGGGCGGGCAAAAGGTCCGGCGCCTGCTCGTCGAAGAAGGCGCCGACATCAGGAAGGAGTACTACCTCGCCGTGCTCACCGATCGCGCGACGCAGAAGGTTGCTCTGATGGGATCGAGCGAAGGCGGCATGGACATCGAGCAGGTCGCGCGCGACACGCCGCAAAAGATCGTCAAGATCTTCGTCGATCCGACCGTGGGCCTCGGGGATGCGGCTGCCGCCGAGCTCGCGGCCGGCATGGGCATTCCGAAGGAGACCGAGGCGCAGGCGATCGACGTCTTCAAGAAGCTGTACGCGTGCTACATGGAGACTGACGCGTCGCTGGCCGAGATCAACCCGCTCATTCTCGAGGGCGGCAAGAACGGCGGCCCGCCGACCATCAAGGCGCTCGACGCGAAGTTCAACTTCGACGCCAACGCGATGTTCCGCCATCCGGAGATCGCCGCCTATCGCGACCTCGACGAGGAAGACCCGGCCGAGATCGAGGCGAGCAAGTTCGATCTCGCCTACATCCAGCTCGACGGCGACATTGGCTGCCTGGTCAACGGCGCCGGGCTGGCGATGGCGACCATGGACACGATCAAGCTGTTCGGCGGCTCGCCCGCGAACTTCCTCGACGTCGGCGGCGGCGCTTCGGCCGAGAAGGTGACCGAGGCGTTCAAGATCATGCTTGGCAACCCGAAGGTCAAGGCGATCCTCGTCAACATCTTCGGCGGCATCATGCGCTGCGACACAATCGCCGAGGGCATCGTCGCCGCCTGCAGGGCCGTGAATGTCGGCGTGCCGCTCGTCGTGCGCATGAAGGGAACGAACGAGGAGCTCGGCAAGAAGCTTCTCGCCGATTCGGGCCTGCCCATCATCAGCGCCGATTCGATGGCCGAAGCTGCGCAGAAGGTGATGGCAGCGTTGCAGCAGCCGGCCAAGACAGCATGAGCATCCTGATCGACAAGAACACCCGCGTCATCACGCAGGGCATCACCGGCAAGACCGGCCAGTTCCACACGCGCATGTGCCGCGAGTACGCGAACGGCCGCGAATGTTTCGTCGCCGGCGTCAACCCGAAGAAGGCCGGCGAGGATTTCGAGGGCATTCCGATATTCGCGACGGTCAAGGAAGCGGCGAAGCAGACCGGCGCGGACGCGAGCGTCATCTACGTGCCCCCGCCCGGCGCCGCGGACGCGATCTGCGAGGCGATCGACGCGGAGACGCCGCTCATCGTCTGCATCACCGAGGGCATACCGGTGCTCGACATGATGCGGGTCAAGCGCGCGCTCGACGGCTCGAAGTCGATCCTCGTGGGTCCGAACTGCCCCGGCGTCATGACCGCCGGCGAGTGCAAGATCGGCATCATGCCGGGCAACATCTTCGCGCGCGGCAGCGTCGGCGTCGTCTCGCGGTCCGGCACGCTGACCTACGAGGCGGTGTTCCAGACGACCCGCGAAGGCCTCGGCCAGACGACCGCGGTCGGCATCGGCGGCGATCCGATCAAGGGGATGGAATTCGTCGACGCGCTGGAGAAGTTCCTCGCCGACCCCAACACCAAATCGATCGTGATGATCGGCGAGATCGGCGGCCAGGCCGAAGAAGACGCGGCGCAGTTTCTCAAGGATGAAGCCAAGCGCGGCCGCTCGAAGCC
>DATMGW010000062.1:0-3174 GCA_035555295.1 Caldimonas sp. | reverse complement strand
AGAGGGAGTTGCCCGATCTCGACGATCTCGAGCGCGAGCGATGCCGGGGCGATCGCCTGCAGCGCGACGGCGAGCTTGCGGTTGAACGATTCCTTGCGCAGGCTGCCGACGATGACGGCGAGGTGTCGGGTTGCGGCCATGAAAGAGTCCTTTCGTGCGGAGGTCTTGGCGGACGAGCGATCATCATGCCATCGACAAGATTTCCGCGCAGGCAACGAGACGAAGCGAGATGAACAAGGCCTTCACCCGTGAAAGCGACGAATCCGACGACGACGGCGACGACCTCGGCGACGCGATCGCCGCTCCGCCCTTGCCCGAAGGCGCGAGGAACTACCTCACGCCGCAGGGCTGGCAGCGCCTGCGCGCCGAGCTGATGCGGCTGCTCGACGAGGAGCGTCCGCAGGTGGTCGAGACCGTCTCGTGGGCGGCGAAGAACGGCGACCGCTCGGAAAACGGCGACTACCTCTACGGCAAGAAACGCCTGCGCGAGATCGACCGGCGCATCCGCTTCCTGACGAAACGGCTCGACATCGCCGAGGTCGTCGATCCGTCGCTGCATCACGGCAACGAGCAGATCTTCTTCGGCGCGACGGTGCGCTTCGCCAACCAGCGCGGCGACGAGCGCACGGTGCGCATCATGGGCGTCGACGAAGCGGAGAGCTCGCGCGGCGACGTCAGCTGGATCTCGCCGGTCGCCCGCGCCTTGCTGAAGGCGCGCGTCGGCGACGAGGTCCGCCTCGTCACGCCGGGCGGCCCGGAGACGCTCGAAGTCCTCGAGGTCAGCTACCCGAAACCCTAGGCCGCGGCCGCCTCAGCGCGGCCAGCCGCGCAGCTTGCCCGGGTTGAGCAGCCCTTGCGGGTCGAAGCGCGCCTTGACGTCGAGCATCGCCGGGTTGAGCAGCGCCTGCTTGCCGTCCTCGACGACGTAGGTGTGCGGGTTGTTGATGTGCACGCCGTGCTCGCGGTGGATGCGCATGATCTCGTCGAGGCGCGCGTCGTTCGTGTAGCGGATCAGCTGCAGGCCGCTGCAGGTGCTGGCGCCGTCCTTGGTGCGCAGGAATTCGAGGTGCATCAGGACCTCGCCGGCGAGCTCGCGCTCGAGCGCCCGGGCCTGCTCGAGGTGGCGTACCGGGTCGAATGCGCTCTGGATGTAGGTGAGGCTCTTGTCGGTCTTCAGGGCGACCAGCGTGGTGTGATTCCAGGTGTATTCGAGCAGCGTGCGGTTGCTCGCCCGCACCTCGTCGGCGCTCTTGCGATAGCTCAGCGTCCCGCCGAAGCGCGCGACCAGCTCGAGCATCGCGCCTTCGGAAGACGGCGCGACGAGAACGATCACGGCGTGCAGGCCCTTCGGCATGAACTCGGCCAGGCTCGTCATCAGCTCGGCTGTCGGCGCGGCGAGGAAGCACGCTTCCTTCTTGACTATTCCCGGTGCTGCGGCGAAGGCGCTGGCGAAGCCGATACCGGCGTCGAAGCTGGCGAAGGTGGCGATGCACTCCGTCCACGCGATCAGCGGAGCGAGCGCGACCTCGAGCTCGAGGACGATGCCGTTCGTGCCGTAGGTATGGTGCAGGAGCATCGCCTCGGGCGAGCGCAGCTCGAGGACGCGCGGCTCGGGCTCGACGGTCATGACGCGCGCCCCGAGCACGTTGCCCGGCGCCGCGACCGGCCCGTAGGTGATCGAGCCGGCGCCGCCAAAGCCGCCGCCGAAGAGCCCCCCGAGCGTCGCGCTGCGAAAGGTCGAGGGCAACCAGCGCAGCTCGCAGCCGTGCGGCCGCGCCTGGCGGTCGAACTCGGCGAGGCGGATGCCAGCCTGGGCCCGGCCGACCCCATCGCGGACCCAGCCGAAGCCGTTGTAGCCGCTCAGGTCGATCAGCAGGCCGCCGCGCAGCGGCACCGACTGGCCGTAGTTGCCGGTGCCGCTGCCGCGCAGCGTGATCGGGATCGCGTCGCGCGCGCAGGCGGCGACGATGCGGCGAATCTCGTCCTCGGTGCGCGGCCGCACCGCGATGTCGGCACGCTTGTCGGCGAGCTGGCGCTTGAGCACCGGGCTGAACCAGGAGAAGTCCTGCGACAGTCGGCCGACGCGTTGCGGATCGCTGATCCAGTCGAGGTCGCTCAACTCCTCGGGCAGGCGCGCCGCGAGGGAAACGGGCGGATTCTCGTCAATCATGCGACACCTCGCTCGCGTGCCAGGAGCCGAGCGCCGCGCGCGTCAGCCACGCCATCCCTGCGAAGAGGGCGACGCCGGTGAGCGAGATCAGCAGCAGCGCGGCGAACATGCGCGGGATGTTGAGGCGAAACCCCGACTGCATGATCTCGTAGGCGAGCCCGGAGCCGCTTCCGCCCGTTCCGGCGACGAACTCGGCGACGACGGCGCCGATCAGCGCCAGCCCGCTCGAGATGCGCAGGCCGCCGAAGAAGTAAGGCAGCGCGCTCGGGATGCGCAGGCGCACGAGCGTCTGCGTCCGGGTCGCCCGGTTAAGGCGGAAATAGCTCTGCAGGTCGGGGTCGACGCTGCGCAGGCCGAGCGTCGTGTTGGCGATGACGGGAAAAAGCGCGACCAGCGTCGCGCAGATCACCATCGACGCCATCGGGTCCTTGATCCAGATGATGATGAGCGGCGCCACCGCGACGATCGGCGTCACCTGGAGCAGCACGGCGTAGGGAAAGAGCGCCGTCTCGATGGTCCGGCTCTGCACGAACAGGAACGAGACGAGCACGCCGGTCACGGTCGCCAGCGCCAAGGCGAGCAGCGTGATCTTCAAGGTGACGAAAAGCGCACCGAACAGGGCGACGCGGTCGATGATGAGCGTCTTCATCATCAGCACGGGCGAGGGAACGAGATAGGGCGGCAGGTCGAACCCGGTCACGAGCCCCTGCCACGCCGCGACCAGGACGCAGGCGACGAGCGCCGGGTAGGCGAGGCGCCGCCCCCTGTCACCCTGGAGGAGTGGGCCGCCAGCCATCGTCTCAGGCCCGGATCTCCGAGCGCGCGTCGGCGTCCGTCGCGCTTTCGCTGACGCGCAGGAGGCTGTCCTGCAGGCGCCGCGCGTAGCGGCTGAACTGCGGCGAGACCATGAAGTCCGGCGTGCGCGGGTAGGGTTCGTCGATGCGCACCTCGTCGACCACGCGCCCCGGGCGCGCCCCCATCATGACGACGCGGGACGAGAGGAA
>DATMGW010000061.1:0-3668 GCA_035555295.1 Caldimonas sp. | reverse complement strand
CAAGAGCTTCGCCGAGACGGCTGCGGGTTTTCTCGCGCGCTTGCGCCGCGGCGCGGCGGCGAGCGGCGCGCCGGCCGGTGCGAGCGCCACCAGTGCTGCGCAAGCAAGCGCCGTCGGTACGGCGGCGTCGCGCGAGGCGGCGCGGCCCGGTCTCGTGGCACGACTGTTCGCACCCGACTTCGCCCGCCTGGCGGGACAGCATCTGGTCCTCGTCTTCGCGTCCCTGGCCGTCGCGATTGCCGTCGGCGTTCCGATCGGCGTCGCGGCCTGGCGCTGGCCGGCGAGCGCGGGCACGCTCCTGGGCGCCGTGGCTATCCTGCAGACTGTGCCGTCGCTCGCCCTGCTCGCCTTCCTGATCGCCCTGGTCGGCTCGATCGGCGTTGTGCCGGCGCTGATCGCGCTCTTCTTGTACGCGCTCCTGCCGATCGTGCGCAACACCCATGCCGGTCTGCTCGGCGTCTCGCGCGACATGGCGCAGGCGGCGCTGTCGCTCGGCCTGACGGCGCGGCAAGCGCTCCGGCACGTGCAGCTGCCGCTGGCCGCACCGACCATTCTCGCGGGCATCAAGACGGCCGCCGTCATCAACGTCGGCACGGCGACGATGGCCGCCTTCATCGGCGCCGGCGGCTTCGGCGAGCGCATCGTCGCCGGCCTCGCCGTCAACGACAGCACGGTGATGCTAGCCGGCGCATTGCCGGCGGCAGCACTCGCCCTGCTCGTGCAGATCGGCTTCGACGCGGCCGAGCGCTGGGCGACGCCGAGCCGCGCGACGGCGCGCGACTGAGTCCGCCGGCGCCGCGCGGGCCGCGCCGGGGCCGCTGCGACAATCGCTCATGGTCTTCGAATGGTTGACGCCGAGCCTGCTCGCGCTGCTCGTCGTCATCGTGCTCTGGATCGCGCTGCGCCGGCCGCCAGCCGACGCGGGGGTCGAGCGGCAGGCACGCGATCTGCGCGACGAGATCCTGCGCAGTGCCCAGGGTACGCGCCAGGAGCTCGGCACGACGCTCGCCGATTTCCAGCGCACTTCGCTCGCCCAGCAGGGCGAGGTCGCGCGGACGCAGAACGAGCAGGCGCGGCTGGCGCGCGAATCGCTCGATGCAACGCTCGCCGCCCAGGGCCTGCGCCAGACGGCGTCGTTGAAGGACCTCGCCGAGTCGCTCAACAACCAACTGCAGGCGCTCGTGCGCGCCAACGACCAGCGCATGGGCGAGGTGCGTCTGGCCGTCGAAACGCGGCTCGCCGCGATCCAGCAGGACAACGAGAAGAAGCTCGAGCAGATCCGCGCGACCGTCGACGAGAAGCTGCACGCGACCCTCGAGCACCGGTTGGGCGAGAGCTTTCGCCAGGTCGCGGAGCGGCTCGAGCAGGTGCATCGCGGCATCGGCGAAATGCAAAAGCTCGCCAGCGACGTCGGCTCGCTGAACCGGGTCCTGACGAACGTGAAGAGCCGCGGACTGTTCGGCGAGGTCCAGCTCGCTTCGCTGCTCGAGCAGGCGCTGACGCTCGAGCAGTACGCGACCAACGTCGAGACCGTTCCCGGCAGCGGCGCCCGCGTCGAGTTCGCGATCAAGCTGCCGGGCCGTCGCGACGACGGCGCGCCGCTCTGGCTGCCGATCGACTGCAAGTTCCCGCGCGACGACTACGAGCGCCTCGTCGAGGCGCAGGAAGCCGCCGACCGTATCGGCGTCGAGACGTACTCGCGCGCCATCGAGGCGCGGCTGCGCCGCGAGGCGCTGACGATCCGCGAGAAGTACGTGGCGCCGCCGCACACGACCGACTTCGGCATCATGTTCCTGCCGACCGAGGGCCTCTACGCCGAGGCGCTGCGCCGGCCGGGCCTGGTCGAGAGCCTGCAACGCGAATACAAGGTGATGCTGACCGGTCCGACCACGCTGCTCGCGACCTTGAGCAGCCTGCAGATGGGATTTCGCACCCTGGCGCTGGAGAAGCGCTCGGCCGAGGTGTGGGAGACGCTCGGCGCGGTCAAGACCGAGTTCTCGCGCTTCGGCGACGTGCTCGCCAAGACCAAGAAGAAGCTCGACGAGGCCTCGAGCAGCATCGAGATGGCGGAGCGCCGCACCCGCGTCATGGCGCGCGAGCTGCGCGGCGTCGAAAGCCTCAGCGACGAGCGCGCCCAGACGCTCCTTCCAGGCTCGCTGTTCGACGACGACGCGGCCGATGCCTGAGTCGGCCGGCTCGTCGGCGCGCCCCCTGCTCGCCCTGATCGGCGGGCAGATCGCGCTGCACTCGTGCATGGCCGGGGTGCGCCTGGCGGCGCCGCTCGCGGCGCTCAACGCGGGGCATGCAGCGTGGGCCGTCGGCGTCCTGCTCGGCCTCTTCGCGGCGGCGCCGATCGCCCTGGCGCTCACCGCGGGACGCCTCGCCGACAGGCACGGCTATCACTTTCCGATGCGTCTGGCCGTCGCGCTCGAAGTCGCGGGTGGCGCGTGCGCGGCATTGTCGCGCGCCTTCGACGGTGACGCTGCCTTCGTCGTCCTCTGCCTCGCCGCGATGCTGGCCGGCGCCGGCGCGAATTTCGGCCTCATCGCGATCCAGCGTGCCGCCGGGCGCATGGCGCGCGACGGCACCGAGCTCAAGCGCGTCTTCAGCTGGCTCGGCCTCGCGCCGGCGTTGTCGAACGTCGTCGGCCCGGTGCTCGCTGGAACCCTGATCGACCTCGGCGGCTTCGGCCTGGCGTTCATCGTCCTGACGATGCTGCCGCTCGCCAGCCTGGCCTCGGCGCGGTTGGTCCCGGTCGAGCTGCGCGACCCCGATGCGCCGCGGCCGCCGCGACGCAACTCGTGGAAGCTGTTGCAGGCGCCCGGATTCACTCGTCTCCTGCTCGTCAACTGGCTGCTCTCGTCGAGCTGGGACGTTCATTCCTTTCTCGTTCCCATCCTCGGCCACGAGCGCGGCTTCTCGGCGTCGGCGATCGGCCTGGTGCTCGGTGCTTTCGCAACCTCGGTGTCGCTGATCCGCCTCGCCATCCCGGTGCTCGCGCATCGCCTGCGCGAGGCGCAGGTGCTGGTCGCCTCGATGCTCGGCTGCGGCGTCGTCTTCGCGGTCTATCCCCTGGCGCACAACGCCTGGATGATGGGAGCCTGCGCGATCGTCCTGGGTCTCTTCCTCGGCGCTGTGCAACCGATGATCATGACGACGCTGCACCAGATCACTCCGGCCGACCGGCACGGCGAGGCCATCGCCCTGCGCTCGATGGCGATCAACCTGTCGAGCGCAGTGATGCCGCTCGCGTTCGGCCTTGCCGGCGCGACACTCGGCGCGTCGGTGCTGTTCTGGCTGATGGGTGCGGCGGTGGCGAGCGGAAGCATCGCGGCGCGGCGCGTCGGCTACGTACCGGAAGCGGCGTAGGTGCGGATCCGGATGAAAGCACGCTAACCTGCGGCGGCTTGAGACTGTTTCCTCCATGAGCGTGCACGGAGTGCATTGCATGTCGCAGCAGGAACATCGAAGCCCGGGAATGATTCGCGAGCGATCCCGTCTCGCCGGTACGCTGGCGCTCGCGCTGGTCGTGGTGCTGGGTGCGGGCTGCCAGATGAAGCCGATTCCGGAGTCCGAGCGCGCAGCCAACTTCGGCAAGCCGATGGAGTGGGTCGACCCGAACGGCAAGCGCGACGAGGCCAGGTACAAGGCCGACTTCGACGAGTGCT
>DATMGW010000060.1:0-3530 GCA_035555295.1 Caldimonas sp. | reverse complement strand
GAAGCGGTCGCGGTCGCCTGAGCGATAGAAACCGGAGGTCGAATCATGAGCAGCGTCCTGATCCGTGGCGGTACCGTCGTCAATGCCGAGAGCAGCATTCCCGCCGACGTGCTGTGCGAGGGCGGGCTGATCCGCGCCGTCGGCCCGAACCTGCAGGCGCCGATGGGAGCGACCGTCGTCGACGCCGGCGGTGCGCTCGTCATGCCGGGCGGGATCGACCCGCACACGCACATGGAGCTGCCCTTCATGGGCACGGTGACGAAGGACGACTTCTACACGGGCACCTCGGCCGGCGTCTCCGGCGGGACGACGATGATCATCGACTTCGTCATCCCCGACCCGAAGCAGCGGCTGATGGACGCGTGGGCGAACTGGCGCGGCTGGGCCGAGAAATCGGCTGCCGACTACAGCTTCCACGTCGCCGTGACATGGTGGGACGAGAGCGTGCACGCCGACATGGGAACGCTCGTCAACGAGCACGGCGTCAACAGCTTCAAGCACTTCATGGCCTACAAGAACGCGATCATGGCCGACGACGAAGTGCTGGTGAACAGCTTCACGCGTGCTCTCGAGCTCGGCGCCCTGCCGACGGTGCATGCCGAGAACGGCGAGCTCGTCTTCCAGCTGCAGAAGCGCCTCGTCGCCGCGGGGATCACCGGGCCCGAGGGACACCCGCTGTCGCGTCCCCCTGCGGTCGAGGCCGAAGCCGCCGAGCGCGCGATCCGCATCGCCGAGGTGCTCGGCACGCCGCTCTACATCGTCCACGTCTCGAGCGAAGATTCCGTGAACGCCATCATCCGGGCGCGCAGCCACGGCCAGCGCGTCTACGGCGAAGCGCTCGCCGGGCACCTGACGATCGACGACTCGGTCTACCGCAACCCCGACTGGAACATCGCCGCCGCGCACGTCATGAGCCCGCCGTTTCGCGCCCGGCATCACCAGGATGCGCTCTGGGGCGCGCTCGCCGCCGGCCACCTGCACACGACGGCGACCGATCACTGCGCCTTCTGCGCCGAGCAGAAAGGGATGGGCAAGGCCGACTTCAGCAAGATCCCGAACGGCTGCGCCGGCGTCGAAGACCGTATGTCGGTGCTGTGGGACGCGGGCGTGGGCGCCGGGCGGCTGACGCCGAACGAGTTCGTCCGCGTCACCTCGACCAACGCGGCGCAGATCTTCAACCTCTATCCCAGGAAGGGCGCGATCGCCGCCGGCAGCGACGCCGACCTCGTCGTCTGGGACCCGGGCGCGACCAAGACGATCACGACCGCGACCAGCATCTCCAAGGTCGGCTACAACGTCTTCGAGGGTCGCAAGGTGACAGGGCTGGCGAAGGTGACGCTGTCGCAGGGCCGGATCGTCTGGATCGACGGCGAGCTGCGCACGCAGCGCGGTGCCGGCCGCTACGTCGATCGCCCGGCGTTCGCGCCGATGTTCGATGCGCTGAAGCGCCAGGCCGAGCGACGCGCGCCGCGCGCCGTCGCGCGCGCGGTCTAGGCACGAAGCGCCGTGCCCGTTCCTGACATCCGGCCCGGCCGCCTCGGCGCGCACGAATACGAAAAGAACTTCGGCGACGCGCATCCGCCGCTGACGAAGGCGCAGGCGCTGATCGAGGCCGAGCGCTGCTACTACTGCCACGACGCGCCGTGCGTCGCCGCCTGCCCGACCGGGATCGATGTCCCGTCGTTCATCCGCCGCATCGGCGAAGACAACCTGCGCGGCGCGGCGCGCGCGATCCTCGAGGCGAACGTCTTCGGCGGGATGTGCGCGCGCGTCTGCCCGACCGAGGTGTTGTGCGAGCAGGCGTGCGTGCGCCACACGAACGAAGACAAGCCGGTCGAGATCGGCCTGCTGCAGCGGCACGCGACCGACGCGTACTTCAAGTCGCCCGGCGCGCCGATGTTCAGGCGCGAGGCGGCGACGGGCAAGCGCATCGCCGTCGTCGGCGCCGGGCCGGCCGGCCTGTCGTGCGCGCACCGCGCCGCGATGCTGGGCCACGAGGTCACGGTCTTCGAGGCGCGGCCGAAGCCGGGCGGCCTCAACGAATACGGCCTCGCGGCGTACAAGACGGTCGACGACTTCGCGCAGAAGGAGATCGAGTGGCTGCTCTCGATCGGCGGCATCGAGCTGTGCTGCGGGCAGGAGATCGGCCGGCAGATCACTCTCGCCGATCTGGGCGAGGGCTACGACGCCGTCTTCCTCGGCCTGGGCCTCGGCAGCGTCAACGCGCTCGGGCTCGCCGCCGACTTCACGGCCGGCGTCGGCAACGCCGTCGAGTTCATCGCCGGGCTGCGCCAGGCGAGCGACTACGCGGCCGTTCCGGTCGGCCGGCGCGTCGTCGTCATCGGCGGCGGAATGACGGCAGTCGACGCGGCGGTGCAATCGAAGCTGCTCGGCGCCGAAGAGGTGACGATCGTCTACCGGCGCGACCACGCGCGCATGCCGGCGTCGGCCTACGAGCGCGACTGGGCAAAGCTGAACGGCGTGACGATACGCACCTGGAGCGTCCTCGAAACGCTCGAAGTCGACGCCGGCCACGTCGAAGGCGCGACCTTCGCCGCCGTGCACGAGGTCGGCGGCAGGCTCGAGGCGACCGGCAAGCGCTGGCGAATCGCCGCCGACACGGTGCTGAAGGCGATCGGCCAGATGCTGCTGCTCGCCGACCCCAAGCTCGCGACGCTGAAGCTGCGCGGCGGCCGCATCGAGGTCGACGCCGAAGGGCGCACCTCGCTGCCCAACGTCTGGGCCGGCGGCGACTGCACCTATGGCGGCCAGGACCTGACGGTCGAGGCGGTCGAGCACGGCAAGATCGCCGCGCATTCGATCGATCGCGCGATCGGCATGGTCCGCGACGGCGCGCCTTTCACCCGCGTTCGCCGCGCCGCCGCGTGAGGCCACGAGCGCAGCGCACGCGCGCCTGAACGACGATCGGAACCCGAACCATGGCCGACCTCCGCACCACCTTCGCCGGCATCCCGAGCCCGAACCCGTTCTGGCTCGCCTCGGCGCCGCCGACCGACAAGGAATACAACGTCGTCCGCGCCTTCGAGGCGGGCTGGGGCGGAGTCGTCTGGAAGACGCTCGGCGAAGCGGGGCCGCCGATCGTCAACGTCAACGGCCCGCGCTACGCTGCGCTCTATTCGCAGGACCGGCGCCTGATCGGCTTCAACAACATCGAGCTCATCACCGACCGGCCGCTCGAGATCAACCTGGAAGAGATCGCGCGAGTCAAGCGCGCCTGGCCGGACCGCGCCGTCGTCGTCTCGCTGATGGTCCCGTGCACCGAAGACGCGTGGAAGGCGATCCTGCTGCGGGTCGAAGACACGGGGTGCGACGGCGTCGAACTCAACTTCGGCTGCCCGCACGGCATGAGCGAGCGCGGCATGGGATCGGCGGTCGGCCAGGTGCCCGAGTACATCGAGATGGTGACGCGCTGGTGCAAGCAGTACACGCGGCTTCCGGTGATCGTCAAGCTGACGCCGAACGTCGCCGACATCAAGCCGCCGGCGCTCGCGGCGCACCGCGGCGGCGCC
>DATMGW010000059.1:0-2172 GCA_035555295.1 Caldimonas sp. | reverse complement strand
GTCGAAGCCGAGCGCGACGAGGCCGGCTCGCCACTGCGCCAGCGTGCGGCCGGCGCGGCGCGGAAAGCGCTGGCGGCGAACGAACGTGACGATGCGGTCGACCCATTGGCTGGTGATGAAGCCGCGCCGCGAGGCGGCGTCGCCGACGCGCAGCACGAGGCGTCCGCCGCCGCCGAGGGCGCAGCGGACGCGGGCGAGCACTTCGTCCTGCTCGGCGATGCTGAGATAGTGCAGGACGTCGAGGAGGACGACCGCGTCGGCGGCGGGAAATGCGGCATGGCGGATGTCGGCGCAGACGAAATCGGCGCTGGCCCCGAGCGCCTCGCGCGCGCACGCGACATCGCGCGGCGCGAGCTCGATCCCCGTGACGTGCGCGTCGATCGGCGCCTGCGACCATTCGGCCGGCCAGCGGCCGCGCCGCGCCTCGGTGTTCGCGGCGTTCAGCAGGCTGGCGAGCAGGCCCCGGCCGCAGCCGATGTCGAGGACGCGCGAGCGCGGCGCGATCAGGCCGCTGTCGATGAGGTGGCGAAAGACCGGGTCCCAGCGCAGCTTGCCGCGTGCGAGGTGCATCGCGAAGCGGCTCGTTCGCGCGTAGGGCGCGCTCGCCGTCTCGACCAGCGAGCGCCAGGCGCGCGTGCCCGAACTCATCGCTGCACCGGCGGGTCGAATGCGGCCGGCAGCGTCACGGCATGCAGGCCGGCAGCGGCGCAGCGCTCGAGGAGCGCCGGCAGCACGTCGAGCACGACGGGGCGGCCGGCCCGGTTTCGCGCCGCGTGACCGTCGTGGACGAGCAGGATGTCGCCGCAGCCGAGCCCGCCGGCGAGCCGCGCCAGGACGCGACCGGGATCGCTTTGCACCGTATCGAAGCCGCGCCGCGTCCAGCTCACGAGCTGCAGGTCGAGCCGCTCGAGCACGGGCGTGAGGAAGGGGTTGCGCAAGCCCGCGGGGGCGCGAAAGAAGCGCGGCGCTACGCCCGTGATGTCGGCCAGGCGCGCCTGTGCCGCGCCGATCTCGCGCGCCATCGCGCCCGGGCCGAGCAGCGAGAAGACATGCGAGTGCCGGTCGCTGTGGTTCTGCACGCTGTGGCCGCGCCGGACGATCTCGCGGCACAGCGCCGGGTGCGCCGCCGCGGCGCCGGCGATCGCGAAGAACGTCGCCTGCACGGCATGGGAGTCGAGAAGGTCGAGCACCGCCGGGGTCACCTCGGGATCGGGGCCGTCGTCGACGGTGATCGCGATCTCGCGGCGCGCCGCCGCCGCGTCGGGCAGGCGAGTCCAGTTGCGGCCGAGCCAAGTCGAGCGCGGCCAAAGACCCGCGCCCGTCAGCAGCAGATGATTGGCGACGACGGCGGCGAGCGCCCACGGCCAGGCCGAAGGTGCTGCAAGCACGGCGACCCCCGCGCCGGCGTGCCAGACCAGGCTCGCCTTCGCATAGATCGGCAGCGGCACCCTCGCGGCATCGCGCGGCGGCAGTGCCGCTGCGGGCGGGCCTTCGGTGAAGCGATCGGTCGGCAAGGTCGGTGTCAGGCAGGAAGGAAAGCGGGCCGGGCGCGACCGCGCATCAGCCTTCTCGAATCTTCCCATACGGCTCGCCCGGCGCTGCGCGGGCGATGAATGCGGCCGAGAGCAGCAGGCAGAGCAAGGTCCCGGGCGCGACGACGATGCCGACCGCATGCAGGACCGGAATGCGCGAGGTCGCGAGCAGCCCGAACGAGATCACCGTCGTCAGGTTGGCGAGCAGCAGCGAGGCGAGCGTGTCTTCGTCGACCTCGGCCTTCTGTCGGAGGTGATCGAAGAAGAGGGCGTAGTTCGATCCGATCGCGATCGTCAGGAGCAGGCCGACGAGATGCAGGATGCCGAGCGCGGCGCCGCTCGCCGCCAGGGCAGCGAGGACGATGAGGACGGCGGCGGCGAGCGGCAGCAGCACGGCGACGAGGCGGCGCCAGCGGCGCAGATGCAGGCCGAGCAGGACGACGACGGCGGCGGCGCCGATCGCCGCCTGCCAGCTCGCCTGTTCCAGGTAGCGGGCGTAGAGCGCGTCGAGCTCGGCCTTGATGCGAACGACCTGCGCGCCGGGAATGCCGGCGATCGCCGCGCGGACGCGGTCGGCATCGAGCGTCCTGCCTTCGGCCGGCTGCAGATTGAGGAGGGCGCGCCAGGGGCGAGCGCCGTC
>DATMGW010000058.1:0-2722 GCA_035555295.1 Caldimonas sp. | reverse complement strand
GCTGAGGGCGTGGCCGGGGCCGGCGACGACGGTCCGTTCCTCGGCCGGCGGGATGCTGTCGAGCAGGCCGGAATCGGCGCGCCGGATGCGCAGCTCGGCGCTGCCGATGTGCACGATGTCGCTTTCCGCGAGGGCGCAAGGCGCGGCGAGGCGAACGCGGTTGACGAAGCTGCCGTTGACGCTGCCCAGGTCGGTCAGGACCAGGCGGTCCGCGTCGGCCGTCAGCCGCGCGTGCTTGCGGCTGACGCCGGGCGCGACGAGGACGAGCTCGTTGTCGTCGTCACGGCCGATCCCGAAAGGCAGGGCATGCACCGGCACGGCGAGGGGCGATCCGTCGGCGGCAATGCGCTCGAGCCACCACGACGTCTTCGCAGCCACGGCCTCACGCCATCGCGACCGGAATGCCCGCGATCTTCGCCTTCCACTCCTTCGGGCCGGTCTCGTGCACCGACGTGCCGTTCGCGTCGACGGCGACGGTGACCGGCATGTCCTTGACCTCGAACTCGTAGATCGCTTCCATGCCCAGGTCGGCGAAGCCGACGACGCGTGCCTTCTTGATCGCCTTCGAGACGAGGTAGGCGGCGCCGCCGACGCCCATCAGGTAGGCGCTCTTGTGCTTCCTGATCGCCTCGATCGCCGCCGGGCCGCGCTCGGCCTTGCCGATCATGGCGATGAGGCCGGTCTGGGCCAGCATCATCTCGGTGAACTTGTCCATGCGCGTCGACGTGGTCGGCCCGGCCGGGCCGACGACTTCGTCGCGAACCGGATCGACCGGGCCGACGTAGTAGATGACGCGGCCGGCGAAATCGACCGGGAGCTTCTCGCCTTTGGCGAGCATCTCCTGGATGCGCTTGTGCGCCGCGTCGCGGCCGGTCAGCATCTTGCCGCGCAGCAGCAACGTGTCGCCCGGCTTCCAGCTGGCGACTTCTTCTTTCGTCAGCCGGTCGAGGTCGACCGTCTTCGACCGGTTGTAGTCGGGCGCCCATTTCACGTCGGGCCACAGTTCGAGGCTCGGCGGGTCGAGATAGGCCGCGCCCGAGCCGTCGAGGACGAAGTGGGCGTGCCGCGTCGCCGCGCAGTTCGGGATCATCGCCACCGGCTTGGAGGCGGCGTGCGTCGGCGCCATCGCGATCTTCACGTCGAGCACGGTCGTCAGGCCGCCGAGCCCTTGCGCGCCGATGCCCAGGGCGTTGATCTTGTCGCACAGCTCGATGCGCAAGGCCTCGGTCCGGTCCTTCGGGCCGCGTGCCTTCAGATCGGCCATGTCGATGTCGTCCATCAGGCTGCGCTTGGCGAGCAGCATGGCACGCTCGGCCGTGCCGCCGATGCCGATGCCGACGATCCCCGGCGGGCACCAGCCGGCGCCCATCGTCGGCACGGTCTTCAGGACCCAGTCGACGAGGCTGTCGCTCGGGTTCATCATGACGAACTTCGACTTGTTCTCGCTGCCCCCGCCCTTGGCGGCGACGATGACGTCGACCGTCGATCCCGGCACCAGCGTCATCTCGACCACGGCCGGCGTGTTGTCCCGGGTGTTCTTCCGCTCGAAGTGCGGATCGGCGACGATCGATGCGCGCAAGGGGTTGTCGGGGTCGAGATAGCCCTTCCTCACGCCTTCGTTGACCGCGTCTTCGACGCCGGCAGGAAAACCCTCGAAGCGCACGTCCATGCCGATCTTCAGGAAAACGTTGACGATCCCCGTGTCCTGGCAGATCGGCCGCCGGCCCTCGGCGCACATCTTCGAGTTGGTCAGGATCTGCGCGATCGCGTCGCGCGCCGCCGGCGCCTGCTCGATCTCGTAGGCGCGCGCCAGGTGCGCGATGTAGTCGGCGGGGTGGTAGTAGCTGATGTATTGCAGCGCCGCGGCGATGCTGTCGACGAAATCGGCGTGTCGAATGGTCGTGCTCATGGCGGGAATGTTAGCCCCAGCGGCCGCTCCCGCGCCGGTCGATCTCGGTTCGCCGGCCCGGCGATTTGCGCCCGGTCAACCGGCGGCCGGGAACATGAGGTAAAAGAGGCGGCCCTCACGACCGGGAGACACAACAATGAGCGCAGCAGCCCACGTCTACGAGCCGCCGGAGCGCGTCGTGAAGAACGCCTGGGTGTCCGGCATGGACGCCTATCGCAAGCTCTGCGCCGAGGCCGAGCGCGATCCCGATGCGTTCTGGGGCCGCCTGGGGCGCGAGCTGATCAGCTGGCGCACGCCGTTCACCCGGGTCCTCGACGCCGACAAGGCGCCGTTCTTCAAGTGGTTCGACGACGGCACGCTCAACGCCTCGTACAACTGCCTCGATCGCAACGTCGAGGCCGGCCTCGGCGACAAGACGGCGATCATCTTCGAAGCCGACGACGGCTCGGTCACGCGCGTCAGCTATCGCGAGCTGCTCGAGCGCACGTGCCGGCTCGCCAACGCGATGAAGGCACGCGGCGTCGTCAAGGGCGACCGTGTCATCGTCTACATGCCGATGTCGGTCGAAGGCGTCGTCGCGATGCAGGCCTGCGCGCGCATCGGCGCCCTGCACTCGGTCGTGTTCGGCGGCTTTTCGGCGCAGAGCCTGCGCGACCGGATCACCGGTACCGGTGCGGTTCTCGTCATCACCGCCGACGAACAGATGCGCGGCGGCAAGGCGTTGCCGCTGAAGGCGATCGTCGACGAAGCGCTGTCGGCCCCCGACATGGCGGTGCGCGACGTGATCGTCTACCGGCGCACCGGCGGCAAGGT
>DATMGW010000057.1:0-2926 GCA_035555295.1 Caldimonas sp. | reverse complement strand
CATCGGTGCCCGCCGCGCGCCGCGACCGGGCGATCGCCTCGCCGGCGTTGCGCTCGCGCGCCTGGGAGCTCGGCGTCGATCTGCAGGCGGTGTCGCCGAGCGGGCCGGGAGGTCGAGTCCTGCAGGCCGATCTCGACGCCTACGCGACGCGCCAACCGTCGCGACCGCCCCCTGCCGCCGTCTCGAGACCGTCGGACGCGCCAGGTACGACGACCACGCACACCGAGAAGGTCGTCGGCCTGCGCCGCAAGATCGCGCAGAAGATGCAGGAGTCCAAGCGCCGCATCCCGCACTACACGTACGTCGAGGAGGTCGACGTCGGCGAGCTCGAGGCCTTGCGCGCGCGGCTGAACGCGAAGTGGGGCGAGCAGCGCGGCCGCCTGACAGTGCTCGCCTTCCTGATCCGCGCCGTCGTTCTCGCCGTGCGCGAGGTGCCGCAGGTCAACGCCAGGTTCGACGACGAAGCCGGCGTCATCACGCGCTACGATGCGGTCCACGTCGGCATCGCGACGCAGACCGACAACGGACTGATGGTTCCCGTGCTGCGCGACGCGCAGGCCCGCGACCTCTGGTCGAGCGCCGCCGAAGTCGTGCGCCTGTCCGACGCGGCGCGCAGCGGCAAGGTCGTTCGCGACGAGCTCGTCGGCTCGACGATCACGATCACCAGCTTGGGCCGTCTCGGCGGCATCGTTACGACGCCGGTGATCAACCACCCCGAAGTGGCGATCGTCGGCGTCAACAAGATCGCGCAACGACCGGCGATCCGCGACGGCGCCGTCGTCGCGCGACCGATGATGAACCTGTCTTCGTCGTTCGATCATCGCGTCGTCGACGGGGCCGTCGCGGCTGCGTTCGTGCAGCTGCTGCGCGAGCATCTCGAGCAGCCGGCAATGCTGTTCGTCGAGTAGCGGAGGAGGAGACCTTCGCATGTCCCTGTTCGACATGACCGGCAAGGTCGCCGTCATCACCGGATCGTCCCGAGGCATCGGCAAGGCGATCGCCGAGGAGATGGCGGTGCACGGCGCCAGCGTCGTGATCTCGAGCCGCAAGCAGGACGCCTGCGACACCGTCAGCGCGGCGATCAACGCCAGGCATGGCGCGGGAACGGCCCTCTCCGTTCCCGCCAACATCTCGAGCAAGCCCAGCCTGCAGCACCTCGTCGACGAGACGCGGCGAGCCTTCGGGCGGATCGACGCGCTGGTCTGCAACGCTGCGTCCAATCCGTACTACGGGCCGCTCGCCGGTATCAGCGACGAGGCCTTCCGCAAGATCCTCGACAACAACATCATCGCCAATCACTGGCTGATCTCGATGGTGGCGCCCGAGATGCTCGAGCGCGGCGACGGCTCGATCACGATCATCTCGTCGATCGGCGGCCTGAAGGGATCGACCGTGATCGGCGCCTACTGCATCTCGAAGGCCGCCGACATGGAGCTTGCGCGCAGCCTGGCCGACGAGTTCGGGCCGAGGGGCGTGCGCGTCAACTGCATCGCGCCGGGCCTCATCCGCACCGACTTCGCCAGGGCGCTCTGGGAGAACCCGGAGACGCTGAAGCGCTCGACCGCAGCGGCTTCGCTCAAGCGCATCGGCGAGCCGCACGAGATCGCCGGCGCCGCCGTCTTCCTGGCGTCGCGTGCCGGCGCTTTCACCACCGGGCAGACCCTCGTCATCGACGGCGGCGCCACCAGCAGCGGAGGCGCGTGATGTCTGTGGCACGGCTTGCAGGAAAGGTCGCGATCATCACCGGCGCGGGCTCTGGAATCGGCCGCGCCGCAGCGCTGCTGTTCGCCGCGGAAGGCGCGAAGCTCGTGCTGGGCGACAAGACTGAAGCGGTGCACGACACGGCGCGTCTCGTGATCGCCGCCGGTGGCGCCGCCGTCGCGCAGCAGATGGACGCGGGCGTCGAGGCCGACGTCGCCGCGCTCGTCGCGGCTGCGCGGTCGACCCATGGCCAGCTCGACGTCGCTTTCGCCAACGCCGGCATCTCCGGCGGCCTGGCCGGCATCTTCGACCTGACTCCCGAGGCGTGGACGGAAATTCTGCGCGTCAACCTGATCGGCCCCTGGCTGATGGTCAAGCACGCCGGCAAGGCGATGGCCGACGCCGGCCGCGGCGGCTCGATCATCTGCACCGCCTCGGTCGCGGGCCTTCGCTCCGGGGCCGGCGGCCCGGCCTACTCGGCGTCGAAGGCCGGCGTCATCAACCTGGCGATGGTCTCGGCGCAGCAGCTGAGCGGGACCAACGTGCGAGTCAACGCGATCTGCCCGGGCCTCACCGAAACCGGAATGACGCAGCCGATCTTCGACATCGCCAAGGACCGCAACGTCACGCACAAGCTCGGCCAGCTGAATCCGTTGCGGCGCGCCGCCCAGCCCGTGGAGCTGGCCCGCGTCGCCTTGTTCCTCGCCTCGGGCGAGTCGAGCTACGTGAACGGCCAGGCCATCGTCGTCGACGGCGGCCTGTCGAGTTCGCATCCTGTCACCCGCCAGAGCATGGGCAAGACGGCCGCCTGACGGAATCGGCCCGCCGAGCCCGACCTGCCCTTCGCCGGTGGCATCGGCGGGCTGTTGCTCGACCGGTGACTCCCGACCTGCTACCGGTCTGCCTTGCTCCTGCCAGGACTTGCGCTGGGCCAGAGCTTCGGGCGGAACGACGTTGCCCTGTTCGACGCCAAGAACCGCCTGTCCGAGCTGATCCACCGCGTCGAGGCAGGCGAAGAAATTGCGATCACACGGCGCGGCAAGGTGGTGGCTCGTCTGGTGCCGGCCCCGCCTGAAGAGGCCGGGCAGCGCGCCCGTAAAGCAATCGCGGGCCTGCGCGCCAGCCGGCAGGGCGTGACCCTGGGCCGGCTGAAGAGCTGCGACCTCGTCCGCGAAGGCCGTAGCTGAACGTGGCGGTGGGCATGCGGGCGTTCGTGGTCGACGCG
>DATMGW010000056.1:0-11498 GCA_035555295.1 Caldimonas sp. | reverse complement strand
GAACGTGAGTCACGACGACATGGACCTCGCCTCGTGGGTCGGGCGCAGCGAGGTGGTGCGCGACACGATCGGCGCGACGCCGGTCGTCGCGCTGAACGCGACGCTCGATCACGCGCCCGTCGCGGTCGAGCGGGGAATGGCGTTGCCGCCGCTCTGGCACTGGCTCTACTTCCTGCCGCTGCATCGACAGAGCGAGATCGGCCCCGACGGCCACGCCAGGCGGGGCGGCTTCCTGCCTCCGGTGCCGCTGCCCCGGCGCATGTGGGCTGCGAGCCAGCTCGAATTCCGCGCCCCGATCCGGGTCGACGATCGCGTCGAGCGCCGCTCGACGATCGCCGCGGTGACGACGAAGGAGGGGCGCAGCGGCCCGCTCGTCTTCGTCACCGTGCGCCACGAGGTCCGCTGCAACGGCAACGCCGAGCCGGCGCTGGTCGAGCTGCACGACATCGTCTATCGGGAAGCGCGCCGGCCCGGCGACGCGGAGCCGCCCCCGCAACGCGCCCCGACCGGCGCGCCGTGGCGACGCGAGATCGCCGCCGACCCGGTGCTGCTGTTTCGCTACTCGGCGCTCACCTTCAACGGCCATCGCATCCACTACGATCGTCGCTACGTCACGGAAGTCGAAGGCTCTCCCGGCCTCGTCGTGCACGGCCCGCTGATCGCGACGTTGCTGCTCGACCTGGTGCGCCGCGAACTTCCCGACGCCGAGGTCGCGGCCTTCCGTTTCAAGGCGATCCGGCCGACCTTCGATCTGCATCCGTTTCGCGTCAACGGCGCGCCACAGTCCGACGCCCGAAGCATCACGCTGTGGGCCGACGACCAAGAAGGCTGGCTGACGATGGACGCCGTCGCGACCCTGCGCTAAGAATCTGAAGAAGCAGACCTCGCCGCATGCAACCGCTCAAAGGCCTCACCGTCGTGGCGCTCGAACACGCGATCGCCGCGCCCTTCGCGACCCGCCAGCTCGCGGACCTCGGCGCCCGCGTCATCAAGATCGAGCGCCCGGGCAGCGGCGACTTCGCGCGCGGCTACGACGCGCGCGTGCGCGGCCTGTCTTCGCACTTCGTCTGGACCAATCGCTCGAAGGAGAGCCTGACGCTCGACCTGAAGCACGCCGACGCGGCACGGATCCTCGAGCGCCTGGTTCTCGAGAAGGCCGACGTCGTCGTCCAGAACCTCGCCCCGGGCGCCGCGGCGCGGCTCGGCCTCGGCTACGAGCGGCTCGCTGCAAGCAAGGCCGCGATCATCGTGTGCGACATCTCGGGCTACGGCGGCGACGGGCCGTACCGCGACAAGAAGGCGTACGACCTGCTGATCCAGAGCGAGGCGGGGTTCGTTTCGGTCACGGGCACGGAAGAGATGCCGTGCAAGGCCGGCATCTCGGTCGCCGACATCGCCGCCGGCATGTACGCCCATACGCAGATCCTGGCGGCGCTCCTGCAGCGCGCCCAGACGGGCCGGGGCCAGCACATCGACATCTCGATGCTCGAGTCGCTCGTCGAATGGACCAGCTTTCCGCTCTACTACGCGTTCGACGGTGCGCCGCCACCGCCGCGCAGCGGTGCCGCGCACGCGACCATCGATCCGTACGGGCCCTTTGCGGCCGGCGACGGCGCAACGGTGATGCTGGGCCTGCAGAACGAGCGCGAGTGGGTGCGCTTTTGCACGACGGTCCTGCAGCAGCCCGCTCTCGCCGCGGACCCGCGCTTCGCCGGCAACGCGCGTCGCGTCGCCGGGCGCGCCGCGCTGCACGAGATCATCGCCGCCGCCTTCGCGCCGCTCACGACAGCGCAGGTCGTCGAGCGCCTCGAGGCGGCGCAGATCGCGAACGCGCGCGTCAACAGCATGGCCGAGGTCTGGGCGCACCCGCAGCTGCAGGCGCGCGGGCGCTGGCGCGAGGTCGGCTCGCCGGCCGGACCGCTGCCGGCCCTGTTGCCGCCGGGAACCTGGAACGAGGGGCCGCGAATGGACCCGATACCCGGGCTCGGCGAACACACCGATGCCATCCTCGGCGAGCTCGGCTTCGAGCCTGCTGCGATCGCTGCGCTGCGCGCCGCCGGCGCTGTTTGACGGGTCCGCGCCCGGCGACGACCGGCCCTACGAGGGCAGGAAGTCGACCGGCCAGGTGACGATCATCTGCTCGACGTCTTTCGCGCCGAAATCGAACTGGCGCACACGCGCCAGCAGCTTGGCCTCGAGATCGGGCGTATGCAGCTCGGTCGATTCGATCCGGCAATCGGTCACTGCGCCCGAGGGTGCGATGGTCAGCTTGAGGAGCACCTTGCCCTGCAGGCTGGGCTCCTCGCGGAGCGCTCGGTTGTAAATCGCGTAGATCGAGCCCTTGTTGCGGTCGAAGACGAGCTTGACGTCCTCGAGCGAGCGCGAGGCCTTCCCGCTGCCGCCCTTTTGCAGGCTGCCGCCGCCACCGCCGCCGCCCGCGCCGCCGATGCCGCTGCCGGTCCCGTCGCCGCGACCGCGTGCGCCGCCGCCGCCCGGGCCGCCGCCGCCGCCGCCGCCGATCGCGCCTTCGACCAGCGTCGTCGCGCGGCCCGCAAGGCCGCCGCCGCCGGTGTTCTTGCTGTACGCCGCCGTGTTGATGCCGCCGCTGCCGTTGGTTGCGTTCGAGGTGATGAGGGCGCGCACCGGAATGCCGGCTTCGTTGCCCGCGCCGACGCCGACGCCGACGCCCGTGCCGACGCCCGGCCCCTGCTTGACGGGGGCGAGCTGCACCGCGAGCGGCGCGCCGTGCAACTCCTGGATGTCGTCCTTCATGGCGAGCAGACCGATGCCGGCGACCTTGCGCTTGGCCCCTTCGATCTCGCCAGGTGGCTTGTCGGGGATTGGCACGCGCGCCTCGGGCACGGGCGCTTCCTTGTTCAGCGCGACCTTGGTCGGTCCCTCGGGCCGACGCGGCGCCTTGGCGGGCTGCTCCGGCTTCTTCGGATCGGGCTTGGCGACGGCCACCTTCTGCTCGACCGGCTTGACGACCGGCGCTGCCACCTTCGGCTTCGGCGCCGGCGGAATCGGCTTGTCTTCGAGAAGGAGCCTGGCCATGGGCACGGCCAGCGGCTGTGCCTGCGTCCGATCGGGCTCGTGGATCGGCAACCAGGGCAGGAGGATGAAGAAGATCGCCCACGCGGTGAGCACGACTGTGGCGATGCGGCGAAAGCGCGCGTCGTCGTCGCGTGCCGCCGACCAGGGCAGCACGACCTTGCGGAACGACACGCGCGACGGATCGACCTTGCGCCGGCGCTTGCGCTGCCGCCCCGAGTCGTTCGACGCGCTCACCGAAAGCCGACCCGCTTCGGACAGGCGGCCTGCCTCGGACAGGCCGCCACGCTCGGAGCGTTCACGGCGCGCCGCGCTCATGGCTCGAACCTCTGCCGCACGGCGAACGACACGTCGCTGAAGTTCGCCCGGGCGCCGGTGAACATGACCTTGCGCAGCAGGCGATACGGAATGTCCTTGTCGGCCATGATCGTCATGCGTTTGCTGTCGGCCATGTTCTCGGCGCGGATCACCTGTCGGCTCGCGACCAGGTCGAGCTCGGCCTTGAGCGGCACGATCAGGTCGCCGTCGGCGGCCATCGCGTCGATCACCGACGAGACGACGCGCGGACCGACCAGGATCTCCGATCCGGTCACGACGACGAGCACCGTCTCCTTCGGCTGCTTGTCTGCCATCGACTCGGGCAGCTTGACGGCACGCGGGCTGGCGATCGTCTCGACGGCGCCGGTGTTCGAGAGCAGGAAGAAGATCAGGATCGTGAACACGTCGATCAGCGAGACGAGGTTCATGTCGACCATCGTCTTGTTGCGGTTGCGGTGCTCGGAGCGCCGCTGCAGCGGGGTCTGCTTCATGGCCTCGCTACTGCCTGCGGACCGGCGCGTCGCCGATCGAGATGTTGGGGAAGTAGTCGACGCTGACGATCCGCTGGCCCTCTACCTGGTGCCCGGCGCGCACCGCGTCCATCACCTGCACGAGCTCGTCGTAGGAGGTCGTCTGCTCGGCCATCACGGTCGCCTCGAGCGTGTCCGGAAACTTCAGCTTGATGCTCTGGATCAGGGCCGAGAGCGTCTTCACATCGGCAGCGCCGCCTGTCACGTTGGGAATGCGCTGGATCAGTCCGCCGATCCGGTCGCTGACCTCGACGCTCTCGGGGCGGATCACGACCTCGAGCTTCAGAGGCTTGTTCGGATCGAGCTTTTCCAGCTTTTCCGAAGACTGCGCCGGCAGGCTCAAATCGATCACCGCCAGGTGGGTGAACACGGCCACCGACAGCAGGAACGGCACCAGCACCACGATCAGGTTGATGAACGCGGTGATCTCGAGATGCGCCGGCGTCTTCTTGAGGCGGCGGATGGGCATGGTCGGCTTTCCGGCGGGGTCAGGGCAGGTGGGAAGGCCGGGCTCAGCGCGCCGCGGAGCCGGAGTGCTCCGACTTCATGCGCTGCACCAGGTTCAGGAAGCTGATCTTCGCGGCCTCGAGGCCGTCGACGATCTCGCTCGTCTTGGCCTGCAGGAACGCATGGATCAGCAGGAACGGGATCGCGACCATCAGCGCGAACGCGGTGTTGTTCATCGCGATTGAGATCGATGCCGAGAGCATCTCGGCCTTTTCCGCCGGGTTGACCTGCGCCACCGCTGTGAAGCCCTTGATCAGGCCGATGATCGTGCCGAGCAGGCCGACCAGCGTGATGACATTGGCGAATGTCGCGATGTAGTGCGTGCGCTTTTCCAGGCGCGGCACGATCTCCATCATCCCTTCTTCCATCGCGGCGTCGAAGTCTTCGCGCCGGCCCGGGCTCTGCATGCGCGTGAGGCCGTAGCTGACGATCTTGCCGACAGCGGCGTCGGACTGCGCCGTCATGCTCTGGACGTCGCGGAACTGCCCTTTCTGCAGCATCGGCAGCACCTGCGCCCAGACCTTGCGGTTCTGGTTGCGTGCCTTCGACAGGAAGATGAAGCGCTCGATCGCGATCGTCACGCCGAGCGCCATGATGAGGGCGCTCGGATAGATGAACAAACCGCAATCCACGAAGAACTTGACGACGGTGCTGAGAGGATCCATGGCTGACTCCGATGAAAACGAGGGATGCGGTGAAGGGGGCTATTTGCTCGCTGGCGCCGTCTCGGCCGCGGCGCGCGCCGCGGTCTGCCCGTCGTAGCGCACCTGGCGGCGAAAGACGTCGCGGTCGAGGGGCGCAAGCGCCTCGTCGAGAACGCTGACGAGCGGCCGCCCGGAAAGATCGCCCGGCCCGGGCTTCTTCCAGGGCACGATGTAGAGGACCTTGGGCAGCTCGCGGTTGCCGATGATCTGGCTGCGCTCGAGGTCGGCTCGGTCCGCGGTCGGTTCGCTGGCGGCGGTGGCGACCGGCGCCGCCGCGGGAGCCGCACGCTTCTGGGCCGCCGCGGGGCCGCCGAGGAGCAGCGTGGCGGCGGCGGCGACGAAACCGATCGTGGCGATTCGATAGGGCTTCATGGCTTCTCCTGGCGGCTGACCGTGATCGGCGCGGGCTTGCGGTTCTTGAGATCGGCGACCCACTTTGTCACGGTCGCGTCCCCGTTCGGGACCAAAGCAAGATAGCGGCCGTACAGCTCGAGCGCGTGTGGCGCGTCGCCGAAGTACAGGTCGTAGAGGATGCCGAGGTTCAGGGTCGGCGCCGCGTATCCGGGATCGAGCGCGATCGCCTGCTGGTAGGCGTCTCTGGCCTTGGCGAACTGGCCGAGCTGGCGGTAGGTGATGCCCAGCTGGTTCAGGTAGATCGGCTGCTGTGGATTGAGGCGCACCGCACGCTCGAACTCGGCCGCCGCCTCGGGCAGCTTGCCGCTCTGCCGGTAGATGACGCCCAGGTTGGCGTGCGGGCCCCCGAGCTCGGGGTTGGCTTGCGCGAGGGCGCGGTAGGCGCGCTCGGCTTCGTCGACGCGGCCGCTGCGCAGGGCCCGGCTCGCGTCGTCGAAGGCACGCTGGATCGTCGGGCTGACCGGCCCTTCGGCGGGCTGGGCGGCGGCACCGCTGCGCGTGCCGGCCGCAGCCGGCGTGCTCGGCCCGACGCTGATCGCCTGCCGGATCGCGCCGAGCGGCTCGCTGACGGTCGAGCAGCCGGTTGCGCCGAGGGCAAGCGCCAAGGCACAGAAACGCCGGAAGAAGTCAGCGGATCGCATCGATCGCCACCTCGCTGACTTCGGTCTTGCCGTAGCGCACCGGGCGCAACTCGCGCAGCGCGTCGAAGCTGCTCTTCACCCACTTGTCGTAGACGCCGCTGGCGGCGCGGTGCGCGTTGACTTCGTGCAGCTCGGTCGCCTTCTCCTCGAAGGGGAACGACTGCTCCTCGAGCAGCACGTTGTATTGCTCGAGCTCGACCTTCGACAGGTTCTTCGGCCGCTCCGACGCCATCAGGGCCTTGCCGAAGTCGCGGTAGGCCGTGGCGATCCGGTAGGTCGCCGCCGTCGTCACGTCGGCGACGCCGTAGTCGGCCGCCACCTTGTACGCGTTCAGGGTTTCTTCCAGCCGGGCTTTCTTCAGGCGCAACTGGCGCTGCAGCGGCTCGACGAGCTGGACGCTGCGATAGGCCTCGGCGACCGGCTCGGCCATCGCCAGCGCGGCGGTCGCGCCGAGATAGCGGGTGCGCGGCGTGCGCGCGGCGCCGCCGTTCTGGTCGGCCTGGAAGATGTCCTTCATCAGCGCCGCCTCGCGCGTCGCGTTGCCGTCTTCCTTGGCGATCTTGGCGAGGCGGAAGCGCGCCTCGATCGCCGGCTCGAGCGGCTGCGGGTGCTGCGTCAGGTAGCGCTCGTAGGCTTTGGCCGCGGCGGCGCGCGAGCCGGCCTTCTCGTACAGCTCGGCCGCCTGCCAGAGGGCGTCGCGCGAGACTTTCGGATCCTTGTTCGACGCCGCGAGGCGCTCGAACTCGCCCGCCGCGCCGGCCCACTGGCCCTTCTCGAGATAGGCGACCGCGAGCTTCTTGCTCACCTCGGGCTGCAGCGCGTGATTGGGGAAGCGCTGCCGGAAATCCTCGAGCGTGCGGATCGCGCCATCCCAGTCCTTCAGGGAGATCAGCGTCGCCGCCGCGTCGTACTGCGCCGTCGCCCGCACCGCGGACTGCGGCGCCACGGCACCGACGCGGGCGAAGTTCGCCGCCGCCTCGCGCTGCTGGCCGGTGGCGCGCGCCTGCTCGGCCTGCTTGTAGATCGCCGCCGCCTGGCGCTCGACGAGATCGGCGTGTGCCGGATCCTTTTCCGGCGTCAGGCGCAGCGCCTCGCCGTAGGCCTTTTCGGCGATGTCGAAGGCCTTGCTGTCGAAGGCGCTGTAGGCGACGACCGTCCAGGCGACGCGGCGCTGCGCGTCGAGCGCCGCCGGCTTCAGGTCGATCACGCGCTGCGCGACGCGCGCCGCCTGCTCGCCGTCCTTCAGGGCATAGAGCTTCTCGGCGGCGTCGGTGAGGACCGGCCCGTCGCGCGGATCGCTCGGGAAAGCCTGGGCGAAGCGCAGCGCGCTCGCCACGCTGGTGCGCTGCAGCGGCGGCTGCTCCGCAGCGGCGGCCTTCTTCAGCAACGCCGCATAGCAGAGCAGGGCGGCGTAGCCGGCGTCGGCGCTCTTCTCGTGCTTGGCGTAGACGTACGCCGTCTTCTCGTACTCGACGGCGGCCTCGGCGTAACGCGAGTCTTCGTAGAGCAGCTCGGCGAGCAGGAAGTTGCTTTGCGGAGCCGTCGGATCCTCGGGGAACGATGCCAGCAGCTCGCGATACCAGCGCACCGCTTCCTGGTAGTTCGCGCTGTTCTTGGTCTGCTGCGCCATCGCGTGATAGAAGCGGGCGAGCTCGGCGAGGCGCGTCTTCACGAGCGGCTGGGCCTTCTCCCATCCGTCCGGGTTGGCGCTGCGGAACTCGCTCAGCCGGCCGTAGTGGGCGACGTAGTCCTTCTTCGCTTCGAGGGCCAGGTTGGCGAAGCCCGTCTTCTCGTAGATCGTGATCACGCGCGCCTGCATCACCGGCGCCTGCGCGCCGAGCGGGTTGCGCCGCGCGTACTGGCCGAAGGTGTCGGCGGCATCCTTGGTCCGCTCCTGCTTGATGTAGAGCTCGCCGAGCTGCTCGTAGACGCGGAACTCGTAGCTCTTCCTCGCCGGCGAATCGATGAAGGCCGGGATCGATTCGGCGCCCTGCAGGTTGGCCAGGCTGATGCTGGAAACGCGGAAGGTGTCTTCGACGAGCTCGCGGTCGGCGCGGCTGAGCCCCTGGATCGCATCCAGGCCGGCGCCGTCGCCGGCACGGCCCGCCACTTTCAGGTCGAGGACGCCGAAGAAGGAGCGCAGCCCCTCTTCGAGGCGACCCTGCTTGTACAGCGACCAGCCCTGCATGTAGAGCGAACGGTCCTGGTACGGGCTGCTCTCGCCGGCTTTCAGGACGATCGAATAGGCCTTCTCGGCCTCCACGTAGTTCTTCGCCGTGAAGAGCAGTTCGCCGCGCCGGAATTGCGCCTCGCTCGCGTAGCGCGTCGACGGGTAGTCCTTGACCAGGCGGTCGAGCGTCTTCAGCGCCGTCTCGAGGTCGCCGCTTTGCTCGTAGGCACGAGCCATCTGGTAGAGGACACGGTCGTTGTTCGGGTCGGCGGGGTAGGTCTTCAGGTAGTCCTGGTAGCGCGCCACCGCCGCCTTGTAGTCGGGCGCCGCCGCGGTCTTGCTGTCGACGCTCTGGTTGTCGGCGCTGTCCATCTCGAGGTCGCCGATCCGCCGCATCGCTTCGGAGCGCTGCGGCGCCTTCGGCGCGATGTCGAGAAACTTGCGATACGCCTCGATCGCCTTGGCTTCGTTGGCGGCGGCCAGCGGCGTGTCCTTCTCGACGTTGACCTGGCGCCTGGCGAGCGTCTTCAGCGTCGGCTCGTTGTCGGGCGTGCTGCCGCTGCCGCGCCACAGCGAGCACGCGCACAGCATGCTCGCGGCGAGCAGCGTCAGGCTATGGCTTGGCCGAAGCAGCATGATCTGCATCCTGTTTGCCGTAGGCGCGGTCGTAGAGCTGGGCAAGCGCAAATCGTGCCTGCGTCGTGTACGCGGCGATCCGCTCCTGCTGGCCCATCAGCTCGGCGATGGCGACGTCCTGCGCTTCCGTCCGCTGCTCCCGGCCGAGGCCGGCGACGCGCGGGATCAGCACCTGCAGCAGCGGGCTGATCGCGGCGATGCGCTGCCCGAAGCGGTCGAAGCGAGCCGGCTCGTCGCGCTGCGCCTGGGCCAGCGCCGCGGCCCGGCCTTGCGCCTTGGCGAGCTCCTCGTCGATGTCGTGCAGCTCCTTCTTCTCGATCCAGATCCGGCTCGCGTAGTCCTGCTGCAGCTGCCAGGCGAGCACGCCCGAGACGAGGCGGACGCGATCGTGCAGCTGCGTTACCTCGGCGTCGGCCGTCGGCGCGTCGACCATCGCGCGCATGCCCTTGACGCGCTCGAGCATCGCGAGCTGCTTCTCGTCGGCGAAGGCAAGGCCGTCGCCGGCCGCCTCCCCGGCGGCGATCTCGGCGGCGGCGTCGTCGCGGCGTTTCGCGAGGAGGTCGAGGCCGATTCCCTGCTCGAATTCCTTGACCCTCGGCAGGCGGTCGGCGAACGCCTTGCGGCGTGTCGCCAGCATGTCGTTGAAGACGACCAGCTTCTCGCGCCACTCGTCGAGGTTGCGCGCGAGATAGCGAAGGTCGCGGTAGTTCTTCATCGCCTCCTGGAACTCGTGCTGCGCCAGGATCTGCGCCAGGTGGCGGGCGTGCGGCATGTCGGGCAGGTCGCGAATGTTCCAGAACCAGCCCATCTCGTCGCCCGGGTTCTGCGCGACCAGCTGATCGATCAGCGGGCCCGCGCGGATCGCCTTGATCGACTCGCTCAGGTCGGCGCTCTCGCGTTCGAAGGCGGCGATCGCGCCCTCGTAGCGCTCGAGCGCCTGGCCGTAGGCGCCGATCTCGGCGTAGGCGTAGGGCACGGCGATCTGCGCTTCGAGGACGGCCGAGTCGCCGGCATCGCGCTGCGCCAGCTCGGTCCACGGGACGAGGGCGAGCTTGGGGTCCTTCAGAGCGTCGGCGGCCCAGCCGAAGCCGAGCAGCGCCTTGCTCGATTGCAGGCCCTGCAGGCGGACGCGCTCGAGGTAGACGCGGGCATCCTTCGGCCGGTTTTCCGAGAGCGCCGAGAAGCCGAGAGCGACGTTGGCGCGATCGCGCAGGCTGCGGTACTCCTCGTTGGCCGCGGAATCCTTGCCGATCTGGTCGAGCAGCTCGGTGCCGCGCTTGCTGTCGCCCGACTTCAGCAGGGCGATGCCGAGGTTGTAGCGGACGTACTGCGAGCCGATGTTCCTGCCCAGGAGCGACTTGCCGGTCAGGCCGTTCAAGGCACCGGCGGCGCCGGCGTAGTCGGACCGCGCCATCAGCAGGTTGGCCATCAGCAGGCCGCGCTCTTCCTCGAGCTCGCGCGGCAAGTGGTTCTCGACGTGCGCGATCGCCTCCTCGGCCTCGGGCAGGTAGCCGCGCTGATAGCGGATCTTGGCGAGGTAGAACCAGGCGCGGTCGCGCACGGCGGGCGACGCTCCGCGTTCGATCAGCTGCGCGAAGATCTCGCCCGCCTCGCGCGTCAGGCCGTACGACGCCAGCATGCCGCCGCGCAGCACTTCGGCCTCGTCGTCGTGGTGCGGCACGCGATCGAAATGCTGCGACGCCATCAGCGTCGTCACGGAAGTGAAGTAACGATCCTGGAAGAAATAGAACAAGGCGTCGCCGTAGTGCGGCGCCTTGATTTCGTGGCTCGGCTCCTTGGTGCCGCCGCAGAAGAGGCCGAAGGTGCAGGCGGCCGACGCGCTGCCGGCGGCGAGGCAGAGCGCCCATGCCGCGGCCAGCGCGATCGCCGATCGCGGCCGCAGGCGAGCGGGGAAGGTGCGTCGCATCACCCTCACTGCCAGAGCTTGACGTCGAACTCGGGTTGCAGCTTGCCGGTCGAGTCGGTGATGCGCAGCTCGATGTACTTGGCCTCGGTGCCCTTTTCGAACTTGACCGTCGCGCCGCGCCGGTAGTCGCGCTCGTGCGGGCCCTTGCCGGTGAAGAGGGCGACGAGCTCGTGGTTGCCGGTGCGCAGGTTGCCCAGGTAGACGCGCTGCACGCCGCCGCGATGCAGGGCCTGGACCTCGAGCGCGGTGTAGAGGTAGTTGGCGACGAGCTTGTCGTCGAGCTTGATCTGCACCGAGTCGAGCTCGAACATGTTGCCCACGTCCATCGAGACGAACAAGGCGACCTGCGTGTTCGCCGGGAAGAGCAGCTCTTCCTCGAGGACGAGCAGGTCGCGGTTGAGCTTGATGACGTCGCTCTTGACGTCCTGGATGCGACCGTCGAGCGTGGCCGCCAGCGGCGCGCTTGCGGCACTCGCCGGCGCGACGGCGGCCAGGGGCGCGCTGGCGGCGTTGGCTGCGGTCCCGGGCGCGCTGGCGCTGCTCGCCGGCGCCGCCGCGGCGACGGTGAGCGGGGCGCCGACGGAAATCGCCGGCGGCGCC
>DATMGW010000055.1:0-2996 GCA_035555295.1 Caldimonas sp. | reverse complement strand
CCGGCAACCCTGGCGCGCGACGCCGGCCTGCTCGTTCATCGCGCCGGCTACCGCTGCACGGCCGCCGGTGCCGTCAACATGTTCCCGCACACCGCCCACGTCGAGAGTCTGGCCGTCTTCGACCTCGTAGGGTGAGATGCGCTCGGTCGACGCAGGCGCTCGCGTGCCAAAGAGAACGGGGGCCAACGGCCCCCGTTTCAATTCAGCGAAGCGCCCGGTCAGCTCCGATTGCCACCCGCGAAGCCGAGGATCGACAACAGCGCCGAGAAGACGTTGTACAGACTGATGTAGACGCCGAGCGTGGCCGTGATGTAGTTCGTCTCGAGGCCGTTCTTGACGCGCTGCAGGTCGTGGACGATGAAGGCCGAGAAGATGCCGACTACCAGCACCGAGAGCGTGATCATCAGCGCGCTCGATTGCAGGAAGATGTTGGCGATCATCGCGATCAGGACCATCACGGCGCCGATGAAGAGGAACTTGCCCATCGCCGACAGGTCGCGCTTGATGATCGTCGACAGCGTCGCCATGCCGAGGAAGATCGCGCCGGTTCCGGCGAAGGCCGTCATGATGAGGCCGGCGCCGTTCGAAAAGCCGAGCACGAAGCTGAGCATGCGCGACAGCATCAGGCCCATGAAGAACGTGAAGGCGAGCAGGATGGGAACGCCCGACGCAGAGTTCTTCGTCTTCTCGATCGCGAAGATGAACGCGAAGGCGCCGCCGAGGAAGAGCAGGGTGCTCATGCCGACGCCCATCGTCGCCATTGCGCCGGTGGTGACGCCGATCCAGGCGCCGAGCACCGTCGGCACCATCGACAGCGCGAGCAGCCAATAGGTGTTGCGCAGGACGCGGTTGCGTTGCTCGACGCTGGTGACCGCGCCGGGGTAGCCGATGTCGATGGTTTGCAGGTTGGGATCCATGGGACCTCCGAACGAAGTGACTGGGACTATGAGTTACCGCTGTCGATTCTAGTTCCGAGCTGGCCGGCACGGTCGCCCGCCGGATCGCCGGGCGCTTCGCACTGACGCTCCACATGCGGCAGGTGCGGCCTGCGCGCGGATTTGCAAGGACCTTGCGCGAGCAGCGCAAGCGCCGGCACGGCGCCCGAGGCTACAATTTGCCGCCTCAGCCCGGAACGCCGGTTGATGTGGCCGCCGAGGCCTGCAACCGGGCCGTGTTCCCACCGGGGCAGCGGCTCGCACTTCGCGTACCGCGTCTCGCTTCGGAGCCTTTCCCTTGTCCCCGCAACTGCTGCCCGACCACGCCCAGGCCCTCCTGGCACTCGCCGACGGCACGACCTTTCACGGCGCATCGATCGGGGCGGCAGGCGAGACGACGGGCGAAGTCGTCTTCAACACCGCGCTCACCGGCTACCAGGAGATCCTGACCGATCCGAGCTACTGCCGGCAGATCGTCACGCTGACCTACCCGCACATCGGCAACTACGGCGCGAACCGGGAGGACGTCGAATCGGCCAAGGTCCACGCCGCCGGCCTCGTTGTCAAGGACCTGCCCGCGGTCGCCTCGAATTTTCGCAGCACGGCGTCGTTGGGCGACTATTTGCGCGGCGAGGGAACGGTGGCGATCGCCGGTATCGACACGCGGCGGCTGACCCGCCTGCTGCGCTCGGGCGGAGCGCAAAACGGGTGCATCGTGGCCCTCGCCCCCGGCGTCGCGATGACGGGCGCGGTCGTCGATGCTGCGATCGCCAGGGCGCGCTCGGCGCCGTCGATGTCCGGTCTCGACCTGGCGCGGGTCGTCAGCGTCAGCGAGCCTTACGAATGGGGCCAGACGACGTGGTCGCTCGGGCGCGGCTACGGATCGCTGGCCGAGGCGCGCTGGCACGTCGTCGCCTACGACTTCGGCGTCAAGTTCAACATCCTGCGCATGCTGGCCGCACGCGGCTGCCGCATCACCGTCGTCCCGGCCGAGACGCCGGCCGCCGCTGCGCTCGCCCTTGCTCCCGACGGCATCTTCCTCGCCAACGGGCCGGGCGATCCCGAGCCGTGCACCTACGCGACCGAGGCGACGCGCGAGTTCATCGCCCGCGCCGTGCCGACCTTCGGCATCTGCCTCGGTCACCAGATCATGGCGCTCGCCGCCGGCGCGCGCACCTACAAGATGAAGTTCGGCCACCACGGCGCCAACCACCCGGTCAAGGATCTCGACAGCGGGCGCGTCAGCATCACGAGCCAGAACCACGGCTTCGCGGTCGATCCGAAGTCGCTCCCGGCGACGCTCAGGCCGACCCACGTCTCGCTCTTCGATGGCACGCTGCAGGGCCTGGCGCACGTCGACAAGCCCGCGTTCTGCTTCCAGGGTCACCCGGAGGCATCGCCCGGGCCGCACGACATCGGCTACCTGTTCGATCGCTTCGTCGCCCTGATGCAGGCGGCGCGGGGCGAGGCGCCTTCCGGGCGCGCGGCGCACGGCGGGAGCTCGCATGCCTAAGCGCACCGACCTGCGAACGATCCTCATCATCGGCGCCGGGCCGATTGTCATCGGCCAGGCGTGCGAGTTCGACTATTCGGGCGCCCAGGCCTGCAAGGCCTTGCGCGAGGAGGGCTATCGCGTCGTCCTCGTCAACTCGAACCCGGCGACGATCATGACCGACCCAGAGATGGCCGACGTCACCTACATCGAGCCGATCACCTGGAGCGTCGTCGAGAAGATCATCGCTCGCGAGCGACCCGACGCCGTGCTGCCGACGATGGGCGGGCAGACGGCGCTCAACTGCGCGCTCGACCTGCACCGCCACGGCGTGCTGCAGAAGTACGGCGTCGAGATGATCGGCGCCAGCGAGCGGGCGATCGAGAAGGCAGAGGATCGCCTGAAGTTCAAGGACGCGATGACGGGCATCGGCCTGGCTTCGGCGAAATCGGGAATCGCCCACTCGATGGGAGAGGCCCTCGCCGTGCAGCGACGCATCGCCGGCGAAATCGGCGGCAGCGGCTTTCCGATCGTCGTGCGGCCGAGCTTCACGCTCGGCGGCACCGGCA
>DATMGW010000054.1:0-3715 GCA_035555295.1 Caldimonas sp. | reverse complement strand
CGATGCGCCGCACATCGACGGTGTGCATGAGGCTGTCGAACGCGCCGCCCAGCCGCTCGAGCGGCTCCCACTGGCGCAGGTCCGGCGCCGCCAGGCACTGCAGGCGCACGTGGTTCATGTACTGCGTCATCACCAGGCGGGTGAAGAACTCGACCGCGGTCGCGTTCCAGCCGGTGACATCGCGCGCCAGCTGCTCGAGCACGATGACCGTGCCCTTGCGCCGCCTATAGGCGATCGTGTGGGCGACCTCGGCGCGCGGGCTGGCGACCTTCGGCGTCACGCCGTGCAGCGTCCGGTAGCCGATCAGATCGCCGATGTAGGGCGCGACCCAGTCGGTGCAGGTCTCGATGAACTGGTCGTCGTAGAGCTGGTCGAGGTCTTCCTGCAGCACGCCGAGCTGCTCGCCGAGCACGCCGAGCAGCGAGGCGAGCGGGCCGGCCATCGCGCTTTGCCGGAGCCGGTCGAGGGTGTCCTGCTCGAGCGCGGTCAGCACCTCACCGGCATCGACCTTGGTCTGCAGCTCGACGTAGACCGCGCGATCGTCGGCGTCGAGCCAGCCTGGCGTGATCGTCGCCGCGGCCTCGTCGCGGCTGCGCAGGACCGCCGGGAGCAGCTTGTAGAGCTGTTGCACGTCGACGCTCATGACATCACTCCCAGCGACAGCGGAGTGGCATCGAGCGTCAGCAGCTCGGCCGCGCTGACGCTGCCGTCGCTCTGCACCGCGGGCAGCGCGGCGATCAGGCGCGGCTCGGGCTGCGGCAGGATCGGCCCGATGTCGACGCGATAGAGCTCCTGGATGTCGGCGGCGACGACGCCGGCGACGCCCTGGATCACCGCGTAGACCTCGTCGATCGTCACTTGCTGGCCGAAGTCGCGCGCATCGAAGGCGTAGGCGGTGGTCAATGCCGCCTGCACGGCGGCGCGGACCTTGGTCGCGTCGTAGGCGCGATCGACCTTCACGGTCGCGGCGAGCGCGAACGTCGCCGCGCCGTAGCTCTGCACGCTGAGCGGCAACAGCGGATCGCCGAACTCGCGCAAGGCCGCGATCAGGTTCTTCTGCGTCGCGCTGCCGCTGACTATCGCATCGCCGCCGCTGCCTGCCACCGTGACGTAGATGCCGCGGGCGCGGCCGTCGCTGAACCAGGTCGCGCTCGCCTTGTCGATGCCGGCGAAGGCGCGCGCGAAATCGGCGTAGTCCTGCGCCGAGACCGCGCGGTCGAGAGTCAGGATGCGCAGCGGCGCGTTGCCGCGGGCGCGCGCCAGCGTCTCGGCGTCCTGCCCGCCGCTCGCCGGCGTCGGATTGGTCACCGACTTCACGCCGAGCGGCCGCGAGAGCAAGGTGCTGAGCTGGCCGGTGCGCAGGTTGCCGTGGTTGCCCAGGCCCTTGCGATAGGCGAAGCGCAGGTTGTTCTGCGCTGAAGGCAGGCGCGCGCCTTCGACGCCGTCGCCGAACTCGACGGTCGTCGTCCCGCTGTCGTCCTGGCGAAGCGCGTAAACGCGGTCCCTCGGGCCGCTGCCGTACAAGGTCGGCCGCTCGCTCCACAGCACGTCGCCGACGCGCGCCTGCAGCGTCGACGCGGCGCCGCTCGGGTCGCTGCCGCTCGAGACGTAGGTGAGCGGCGCCTGCTTCAGGGCGAAGCGCTGGCTCGCCTGCGCTGCGTCGCCCGAGCCGCCGATTTCGCCGACGGTCTCGCCGTGCGTCGCCGGCGCGACGTTGGCGTTGACGGTGACGGTGGTGCGGTCGTAGCAGTTGGCGAGCGGCGTCGTCAGCGTCAGCCGCGTCGAGTCGATATCGAGCTGCACCGCGTCGGCGCCGTCGACGAGGTTGCCGCATTCGGAGACGACGTCGTCGTCGGTGAGAGCAGCTTGCAGCAGCAGGCTGCCGGCCGGGGCGGTGATCGTCAGCTCGGTGCCGTCGTCGTCGGCGACGCTCCAGCGCCACGTTCCGCTCGGCGCCAATCCCGGATCGAGGTCGGCCGGAGCCAGTGGCTGCCACTCGCTCGCACTCACCTGCACATAGGGCGCCGCGAGCATGGCGTACGTGTCGTCCGGCCTCGGCGTGCTGCCGTCGGAAAAGGAAATACCGGTCGCGTCCGGCGGGATCGCGACGCGTTGCAGCTTTCCGCTCACTGCGATCAGCTGCCCGGGCTGCAACTGCGGCTCGTGCTTGCCGAGCGAGAAGATGCTGCCGTAGAGCGGGTAGAGGAGCGGCCGCTTCGTCCGCTTCACCTCGTCGGACTGGGCCAGCGCGAAGGTCGTGCGCAGGCCGAAGATCGTCGGGTCGAGGTTCTCGGCGCTGTCGACCGTGAGGCGCGCCACCTTGCCGCTCATCGCATAGCGGACGACGGCGGTCTGCGTCACACCCGTGATGCCATAGAGCTCGATGTAGCCGGTCGGCGGCGTGCCGCCGCTGCCGCCGGCCAGCGCGACCCAGCCGTGGCGAACCACCTTGGGATACGGCGCGTCGAGGTCGATGCGAAGCGTGGCAGCGTGGATGCTCTTGTTCGTCCAGTCGTCGCCGGTCAGGTCGGGGCTGGGATCGTAGTTCGTGATGCCGTGCAGGAGCTTGGGATCGGCCGCGCTGCTGCCGAACAGCGTCGCGCGCTGACGAAAGACGTAGACGTGGATGCCCTGATTCGTGGGCGAGCTCCAGGGACTGCCGAGGCCGTTCGACCACGTCAGGCGAGTCACGCCGCGCGCGGTGTCGGGCTCGACGGCGTCGATCCAGCGCACGTCCCAGCGGTCGCTGTTCACGTCCTGCATGCGCTCGCGGCCGACGATCAGGATCGCGTCGCCTTGCTGGATCGAATTGCCGGTGCCGGCGATGTACAGCTCGGTGAGGCCTGGGGCGATGACGATCGTCTCGCCGGTCTGCGCCGCCATCGCGTTCCACTCGACGCGGGCCGTTATCGCTGTCGTCGTCTCGAAGTTCTGCGGGCTCTGGTCAGCATCGGGGACGCTCTGCACGCGCGTCGCCACCGGGATCGTCACCGGACGCGCGGCGAAGGCGCGCTGCCCCGGCGAGGTCTCGAGCGTGAACGCGAACGCCGTGCTCGCCGCGACGCCGGGCGCCAGCCGGTAGCCGATCAGGCGCGCCAGCTCGAGCACGGAGCGCCGCGCGGTCGCGGTGCGCAGCCACGCTTCGTTGGCGATGCGCTCCTGGTAGAACGTAAGCACGTCGGCGACGCAAGCGAAGGCGTCGGTGAGCGCGATCGTCCAGTCGTCCTCGTCGCGTGTCGTCAGCGCGGCGAGCGCCGGGAAGTCGGTGCTCGACAGGCGCGACAGCAAGGTCGCCCGAAATCCCGCATACGTGCCGACCCGATAGGCGACCGCCGGCAGCCCGGGCTGGTTCGCCTTCGCCGCCGGCGTGTCGACCGCCGTGCCGGCGCAGCAGCCGCAGTCGTCGCCGGTGTCGTCCGCGCTCATCTCATTTGCCTCCGTCGAGGTCGAGCCGCAGCACGCCGTGCTCCGGGAAATTCGGGTCGTTGTCGAGCCGCGCGATCTCCAGGCGATCGAGCGGCAGCTCGCCGTTCAGCAGATAGCTCGGATCGTCCGTGCCCTGGCGCTGGAAGGTCGTGACCTGCACCGAGGCGACGCCGGGCACCTGATGCGCCGCCGCGTAGAGCGGGCTCAGATAGACCGTCTGGCCGAAGCTGAAGTTGTCGGGATGAAAGAGGCCGCGGCTGCCGTCGACCAGCAGGCGATTGCTGAACAG
>DATMGW010000053.1:0-7474 GCA_035555295.1 Caldimonas sp. | reverse complement strand
GGCCGACCACTGGCGCACGCTGAACCGCCTGATTGCCGATCCGGTCTTCCAGCGCGAGCCGTCGCTGCCGAATACGCTCGTCTGGCTCGACCGCGCGATCACGGCGATGATGACCTTGTCGGGCTTCGTCCTCGACGGCATGACGCGCGGCATCGGCTGGCGCTTTCTCTCGATGGGGCGGCGCGTCGAGCGCCTGGCGACGATGTGCGGCGCGCTCGGCGTCGCCATCGACGAAGGGCGAGATCACGAGCTCGACTGGCTGCTCGATCTCGCCGATTCGAGCGTGACCTATCGCTCGCGCTATCTCGCCGCGCCGGAATGGCTGCCGGTGCTCGACATGCTCGTCCGCGACGAGGCGAACCCGCGCTCGCTCGCCTTCCAGGCCAAGGGCCTGGCCGACTACATCGCCAGGATCGAGGCGACGCACGGCCGCTTCGCCGGCGAGACGCTGGCGCCCGGGGTCGCTGCGCTGCGCGCGCTCGAGCCGCGCGACCTGGATCCGGAAAGCGAGGTGCTCGCCCGGCTGCTGGAGCAGCTGCAGCGCGCCGCTTACGCCGTCTCCGACGACATCTCGCTGAAGTTCTTCTCGCACGCGGTGCCACGCAGCGTGCTGTCGCTCGCGGCATGAGGCTGCTCGCGTGACCCTCTCCCGCTACACGGTCGATCACGAGACGCGCTATGCCTATCGCGTTCCGGTGTCGCAGTCGTGGCAGCTCGCCCACCTGACGCCGCGCGAGCTGCCGTGGCAGCACGTCGTCTCGCACGAGCTGCGCATCGACCCGGCTGCCGACGAGCGGCGCGACGAGCGCGACGCGTTCGGCAACGGCGTCACCCATTTCGCGGTGCACGGCCCGCATCCGCTGCTGCGCGTGCGCATGCTGTGCGAAGTCGAGATCGGGGAGCGGCCCGACCCGAGCGCGGCCGCGCCGCTGAGCTGGGAAGCGGTCTGCAGGTCGGTGTGCGACGATCCGGCGCAGGACGCACTGGCGCCTGCGCAAATGAGCCAGCAGAGCGCGCTCGTTCCCTGGTCGGAGAGCGCGCGGGCCTACGCGGCGCCGAGCTTCGCCGCGGAGCGCGACTGGCTCGACGCCGTCACCGATCTCACGCACCGCATCCACGCCGACTTCGATTTCGACGGCGAAGCGACGACGGTGACGACGCAGGTCGACGAAGTGCTGGAATTGCGTCGTGGCGTCTGCCAGGACTTCGCGCACGTGATGCTCGCCTGCCTGCGCGGACAGGGCCTGCCGGCGCGCTACGTCTCGGGCTACCTGCTCACCGAACCGCCGCCGGGGCGGCCGCGCCTGCTCGGCGCCGACGCGTCGCACGCCTGGGTGGCGGCCTATTCGCCGGCGCACGGCTGGGTCGAATTCGATCCGACCAACGACCACCGGGCCGACCACCGCTACATCACGCTCGCCTGGGGCTGCGACTTCGCCGACGTCGTGCCCTTGCGCGGCGTGATCCTCGGCGGGCGCGGGCAAAGTATGGCGGTCGAGGTCAGCGTGATCCCGGATGGAACGCCGTGACGTCTCCTCGTAAGTCGCGTCCATGTCGAGGCGGGGCGACTCCGGGATTGCACAGACAATGAAGACAGTGCCTGGCGGATCCGCTAGACGAATGACTAGTCGGGCGTCCGCTTTGTCGGGTCGCTTTCGTTCTCGGGATGACACCCCTCAGACGCCTGCCCTTGCCTCCCTCTCTGTTCGCGATCCCGAAGCGATCCCAAGCGGCTTGCCGTTCCGAGCGGGCACGACGTATTCTTCGCGTGCAGCCACAGGGCGGTGAGGGCATGGTCCAGAATTCTGTCGGCGACTGGCAGGAGCTCTCGGCGCTCTACGAGCACGCCGATGGTCTTGATGACGCAGCCGTGCGGGCCTGGGTCTCGGGCCTGCAGGCGGCAGGTCACCGATTGTTGCCGCAGCTCAGTCGGATGCTCGAAGCGCGGGCGCTCCTGGCGGATGTCGGCTTTCTGCAAGAGTTGCCGGCACTTGGGGACTCGACGACGCAGCGTGAGCTCGAGTGGGACTGCGGCAACCTCATCGGCCCCTATCGCCTGGTTCGCCATGTCGGCTCCGGCGGAATGGCGGAGGTGTGGCTGGCCGAGCGGGCCGATGGCGCCTTTGAAAGACAGGTCGCCATCAAGCTTCTCTTCAATCATCCGTCGCGCGCGCAGCGAGGGACCTTCGTCGAGCGCTTCAAGCGCGAACGCGACATCCTGGCGTCGCTGGATCATCCGAACATCGCGAGCCTTCACGATGCCGGCGTCACGCCAAACGGCCAGCCCTGGCTGGCGCTCGAGTTTGTCGAAGGCGTGCCGATCACGCAATGGTGCGACGCCCACACGCTGTCGATCGAGGAGCGGCTTAGGGTTTTCCGGCAGGTTCTTCTCGCTGCCGAGTACGCGCACACGAATCTCATCATCCACCGCGACTTGAAGCCGGGCAACATCCTGGTGACCCGGCAAGGGGACGTCAAGCTTCTCGACTTCGGAATCGCGAAGCTGGTCGAAGCCGAAGGCGCAGAGCAGGCCGATACGAACCTGACGCTTCAATCCGGCAGGCCGCTCACGCTGGAGTACGCGAGCCCGGAACAACTGCTCGGGCGGCCTTTGACGACGGCTTGCGACGTCTACGCGAGCGGCGTGGTCCTGTACGAGCTGCTATGCGGATCGCGACCGTACCCATTGAAGCGCAACACACCGGCCGAGATCGAGGCGGCCATTCTCGAAGCGGAAGCGCAGCCACCCAGCCAGCGTGCGACCGACGACGTCGCTGCCGCCAAGCGTCGCCAACCGCTGAAGGCGTTGCGTCGTACGCTTCGCGCAGAACTCGACGCCGTTGCGCTCAAGGCGCTCGCGAAGGCACCGGCGGCCCGATACCCGTCGATGGAAGCGTTTCGCAGAGACTGTGAGCGATGGCTTGCCGGGGAGCCTCTTTCGATCCACCGGCCGAGCACCTTCTATCGCGCCGCAAAGTTCGTGCGGCGCCATCGCCTTGGCGTTGGTGCCGCTTTCGCCGGGGCCGCCGTGCTCGGCGCGCTGTCGATCATCGCGATCGTGTCGGCGCAGCAGGCGCGACAGGAAGCGGAACGGGCTTCGGTGGCGCGAAACTTTCTGCTGGAGATATACAAGTTCGCCGCCCAGGATAATTCGCAAAGAGAGCGTGCGTCCTTGACGCAGATGCTGGTCGCTGGCCTGCAGCAAGCTGATCACGACCTCGGCGGCGACCCCGGCCTGAAGGCCCAAGTTCTCGTCGGAATCAGCGACGCGTTCGCCAATCTCGGTGACTTCGTTCGCGCCGACCAGGTGATGACGACCGTCGAATCCTTGTATGAGGGATTGGATGATCGTCGTGCGCTGGCCGCGGCACGCGCCGATCATGCGATCACGATCATGAGCCTCGGCGACTTCGAGCGCTCTTCGCGGCTGGTCGAATCGGCTGCCTCGATTGCGGCAACCTTTCCGCGCGATGCCCGGCTACGCTGGGGCATCGCCAAGGCGAAGGGCCTTCAGGCTTGGCTGAAGGGAGACTACGTCACCGCCAAGACGGAACTGGAGTTCGCGGTCGCGAACGCGGGCGCCGGCTTCGGCGTTCGGGACGCGCACGCGATCGACGCACTGCAGCTGCTCGGCGACTTCGAGATCGACAAGCGAGACTTTTCGGACGCGCACCTCCACTTGGCGGACGCCGCCGGGCTGGCGGCGACAGCGACGGGGTTGAACCCAGGCACGATGGTCGAGATCGAACGAAGCCAAGCCAAGCTCGAGCTTGCCGAGGGGCATCTCGCGTCGGCTTCGGAGCGCCTTGGGGCCACCTCCCGAAAGTGCGAGAAGCTGCTGGACTGGCGAAGCGAGACCTGCCTGGTGGTCAAGATATGGTTGGCATCCACTCTGATGAACATGGGCTACGACGACCGGGCGCTGGCGCTGGTCGATCGGCTGGAGGGCGGCCTGCCGAACGACGAATCGCCGCGCCGGGCGGCCGACACGGCGATCATCATTTGCCGAATCCTGTCTCGCAATGGGCACCTTTCCGAGCACGATCCGATGCTGCAACGGCTTCGTGCCCTTGCAACATCCGGACCCGACGTCAAGCAGGACGAGGCGCTGAAGGTCGACGCGTTCTTGGTCGTCGTCGAGGCCGACCTGTGGGCCGGACGAATCGAAAGCGCCCGTGAGTCCGTTCCGGAGATGCTGCGCCGTGCGCAGGCACTGGACAACGGTGCTCATGACGCGCGCGGTTTTGCCCGCCTCCTTTCGGCGATAGTCCTGCAACTTGATGGCGACCATCAGGCAGCGCTGGCGGAATTTGCACGTGCCCATTCCGAGTTCGTCCTCGCCCGAGGCGAGACGCATCCCTTGACCCGGTTGTATGAATTGAACGAGGCAAGATCGCTCGCCGCCTTGGGAAGAGCGGATGATGCAAGAGAGCTGATTCAGCGAGATCTCGCGACGCTGGAACGCGAGTTGGGGGAGGCGGCGCCGGTGGTCGTGCGAGCACGCCGCGCCTTCTCCGAACTGTCGGCCCGAGGCCGGTGGCCAGCCACCGAAACGTCTGCCCGGGAGTTCTTCACCTGAAAAGGAGTAACGATGTCTACCAATCCAGATATTGAGCTGGTAGTGCGATTGAAGATGTCTGTGGCCAAACTCGGCCATCTGTTGGGAGCGATTGAAGAAGGGGGTAACTCCCCGGCGGCGTCGTCGAGCTCCAATCCCGTTCCAGTGCCGCACCGACGTGAGGTTTGCCAGTACGCGGAAATGACGATCACCTCGATCGGCGGGCTGTTGCGCTCCACGTTCAACGTCACGGGGGGGTGAGGATCGGGAGAAGAGGCCGGCCGCGGCCTCCCCCCGTTCATGGGCGCATCTCGAGGGGGTGCGCCGGGGCCGCTTTCCGTCCATCGGCGGGATGGCCGCCGATGGCGCGCTTCGACACACTGGCGGGATTCGCAACGCAGGAGCCCGACCATGGCTATCGTCTCGCCGAAGCGCAGGAGCTCTCGCTCGTTCCCCTCGCGCGCGCCGGATGCGCGTCCGCGCATCCGCAGCTTCCCGTGCGCGGGCCGGGCTGGTTCGATTCGAGCTGGGACCTCCGCTCGGGCTGCGAGGTCCGCGAAGGCTGGCCCGGCGACGGCAGCCTGCGCGAATGGATCGCCGGCTGGCTTCACCCTGCCGGCGGCGGCAGCTGGTCGGAGTCGTTCAGCGCAACGTAGAGCCAGGCGCGCGCCTTGTCCCAGCGGCGCCGCACGGTCCGGTCGGTCACGCCCTGCAGCTCGGCGATCTCGCTTTCCGTGTAGCCGCCGAAGTAGCGCATGTCGACCAGCTCGGCGAGCTCGGGGTCGAGCTTCTCGAGGTCGAGCAGCGCTTCGCTGACCCGGATCAGCTCCTCGCTGCTGCTCGCGTCGGCGACTTGCAGCGCCGATTCGTCGCCCAGTGTCTCGTGTTCGACGCCACCGCCGCGCCGCTCGGCCAGGTGCTGACGAGCGCTGTCGATGATGATGCTGCGCATCGTCCGCGCGGCGTAGGCGAAGAAGGCGCGGCGGTCGTGCAGGCGAAGGTCGTTCGCGTTGACGAGCCGAATGAAGCTTTCGTGCAGGAGGGTGGTCGTCCCGAGGCCGTCGGCCCGGCCATGGTGCCGCAGGCGCCCCCGGGCGATACGCTTCAGGTCGGGGTACAGGGCTGAATAGAGCTGGTCCAGCGCCGACCGATCGCCCCCGGCGGCGAGCTGGAGCAGGCGCGTGATGGGTGGCAGATTCTGCAAAAACTCCGCATCGGCCATTGGGCGAGCGTAGCTGGCGAGTGCGTCGGCGTCCAGCGCGAAAAGAATCCCTCCCTGACTCCGACCAAGTTGAACGCGATTCTCATGAACTCGAGCGTGGCCGTGTCGTCCGGCAGCACCAATCCGAACATCGGGGGCTTCAAGGCATCCTCGAAACATCCCAACACCGCGACCGGGACCGGGCTCGTCAACGCGTACGCCGCTTGGCAGTCGGCATAGATCCGGGTGACAGGTGTGGAGCGGCGCGTCCGGGCGGCGCTCCTTTTTCCGTACTCCTCATCAGCGCATCGAGCGGTTCGATGATGCATACAGGGCCTTGCGGCCCGAGGGGTACGAAGTGAGCAAGAAGATCGAAAGAGAAGAGCGCAGCCGCGAGTTCCGCCTGGGAAGCCACGGCCTGCGCGCGGGAATCGGCCTGATCGCCGCCTCGGCGGCGCTCGCGTTCAGCGTGCTGGTCTTCGGACCGGTCTCCGACCAGGAGGCGATGAAGCTCGCACATGGGTCGCAGGTCGCGCCGTCGAACCTGGGCGAGGGGGACGTCGCGCTGGCCGAAGCGCCGAAGTCGCTGGCCGGCCGTCGTGCGTCGATCGCCCGCGACGATGCACCGTTGCGCGCCGCGGCCGCGCTGCTGGCGAGCGACGATCGGCCCTCGCGTTGGTCGTGGCGATGCGGTGGCGCGACGGCACGAGTCCGGTTCGACCGGCTCGCGTCGTTTGTCCCGGCGAGCCCGCCACGTCCAGCGGGCTGGCCCGGATCTGCCGGCCATTTGCATCTCGTGCGGACCAGCGCGCTGTCCGCGCGGATCTCACGATCGCCTACGCCGGCGGCTGCGGACGCGCTGCGCGGATCGCCTCGCCCAATTCCACCACCGCCATCGCGTAGTAGCTCGACCAGTTGTAGCGCGTGATCGCGTAGAAGTTGGTCGTGCCGGCGACGTAGCTCGGCGCGGCGTTGCCGTTCTGCAGCTCGACCAGCGCCAGGGCACTGTCGCAAGCGAACGCTTCGCCGGGCAGCACCGCGCCTTGCTCGGCCATCTCGGCGGCGCTGAAGGTGGGAACGATGTCGCTCGCGAGCAGCGCGGCGCGCTGGCTCGTGTCGCTCGGCGGCTTGATGTCGAAGCGCACCGGCAGGCCGCGCCTCCAGCCGAATTCGGCGAGGTAGTTCGCGACGCTGCCGATCACGTCGGCGGCGCTCGTGTGCAGATCGACGTGTCCGTCGCCGTCGAGGTCGACGGCGTACTTGTTGAAGCTCGACGGCATGAACTGCGCCATGCCGATGGCGCCGGCGTAGCTGCCTTTCCAGGCGAGCGGCTCGACGCCTTCGCTGTGGCACAGGACGAACCAGTTCTCGAGCTCGTCCTTGAAGAAGTCGCTGCGATCCCTGCGTCCGGAAGGGAAATCGAAGGCGAGCGTGGCGAGCGCGTCGATGATGCGCACGTTTCCCATCTGCCGGCCATAGAACGATTCGACGCCGACGATGCCGACGACGATCTCGGGCGCAACGCCGTAGAGGTCCTCGGCGATCGCCAGCCACTGCGGGTTCGCGTTCCAGAACGCCGCGCCGGCGCGAATCCGCAGCGGCTCGACGAAGCGGGCCCGGTACGCCGCCCAGTTCTTCGCCGTCCCCGCGGGGGGCGGCATGATCGAGCGAACGACGCTCGGGACGTAGCGGGACTGCTCGAGCGCGGCTCGGAT
>DATMGW010000052.1:0-8713 GCA_035555295.1 Caldimonas sp. | reverse complement strand
GAGCTGCCAGTTCGTGATGTACAGGCCGTTGAGCACGCGCAGGTCACCCGGATCGGCGATCGGCTCGGCTTCCTTGTAGAGCTTGAGCGCGGCCGGGATCTTGCCTTCGTCGTAGGCGAGGATGGCCTCGTTGAGGACGGCAGCAGCCGGCAACCGGGCCAGGTAGTCCGCGTCGGCCGCGTCGCCGATCCTGGTGTTGACCTGGCACGAGTTGATGTAGCCCAGGATCGTCTTGTCCTTGGTCCACGTTGGGCTGTCGCGGTAGAACGCGAGCGGCTCCGGGTTCACGGAATCGACGGTCGCGCGATCGAGCGCCTTGGCGACGACCCGGCCGGTGCGCAGATCGATCAGCGTCAGCCAGACGCGAAAGGCGTCGGGCTGCTTGTCGATGCTTCGCTCGATGTTGACCGGCGTCAGCGTGCCGATCAGGAGAAGCGGCTTGGTCGACAGCGTGTTGCGCGTCAGCGGGGTCACCGCGAAGGAACGGAAGTCGGCCTTGGCGACTGCCTCGAGCTCCTCGCCCATCTTCTGCGTGCTCACCGTCTGCCCGCCGGTGTTCGCATCGATGAGCGGATCGATGACGAGCAGGCGATCCTGATTGCCGAGCTGCGCCTGCGCGTCTCGCATGAGCTGGCGGCCGGCGCGCGCGACGGCGTCCTCGAACTTGATTGGCGGCGGCGCGACGAATTCGGTCCGCACCGCCGCCGGTGCCGGCATCGGCGCAGCAGTGGCGATCGGTGCGCGAGCGACCGCGGCCGGCGTGGCAGGCGCCGCCGCAGGCGTCGGCGCGGCCGGGCTCGGTTGCGCCGGAGGAGGGCTGCTGCACGCGAGAAGGCTCGACGCCAGCAGGATGGCCATCGAATAGGTGAAATTCGGTCGGCTCGGGCTCATCGGAAGCTTCCTTGCATGTCGTAAGGGCTGGATGCGGCGTTCATCGCTTCGGATAGACCGGATCGGGCACCGGGGCCGAGCAGCCGAGGAACTGCGTCATCAGCGACGCGAGCGCCGCATCGGCCTGGACGCGGTTGCGCAGCAGATCGTTCGAGATCAGCGCGTTCGGCATCGACGCATTGAGCGCGACGTCGGGCGTGCCGCCGCAGACCTGGAGGCTGGCACGCGCCGGTGACAGGACGATCGCGTCCCAGTTGAATCGCACCCCGAGCGAGGCGTGGCACGTCCGGCACGACGTGCCGATGACGTCGTGATAGAAGGTCGCCGCGCCGGCGGTCGCGGGCAGCGCGTCAGCGGCCTGCCAGGCCGGCGCGACGTAGTTCTTGTCGAGCACGTGCGCGCCGCTCGCGTACCAGCCCTGGATGAGCTGGCTCGTCGCCGTCGTGTCGTCGGGCTCGGTCGCGCGAACCAGCTGGTTTAACTGGTAGAACGATTCGCTCTGCGCCGCCTCGGTGAGCGCCGCGTCCGACGAGAGCAGGTAGTTGCCGGTGTCGAACGGCAGAAAGCGCGAGCCGAGGTTGGGCGACGCCGCGGCCTGCTCGGGAAAGCGCCCGTTGTAGGTCGAACCCCCATGGCAGGCGACGCAGGATCCGGGCATGTACTTCTCGCCACGGCCGTCGAGGTTGATCGAGGCGAGAAGCGCGCCGGTCGGCCCGAACGTGTAGAACTGGGTGATCGGAAGGCCGCCGTTGGCGCCGGCGACCACGCTGTACTCCATGGCGACGCAGGCGACCCGCTTCTCGTCGTTGAGCGCCGTGCGGATGTTGTCGTCGACCTCCTGCTGGCTCTGCCCATCGGGACCGGGCGCGTTGCAGACGACGAATGCGATGCCGTTGGCAGAGCGCGTGGCGACCATGAGCCGGACCAGGTTCAGGTCGCGCTTGTTGACGTACGTCGCGGAAACGTCGGCCGCCGTGCCGAAGCCGTTCTTGCGCCTCCAGTCGTCGAGCGAGATCGGCGCCACCATGTTGCCCTGCGCATCGCAGTCGGCGACCGCGCCGAGCGCGCGGTAGTAGAGGCAGGCACTGAGCTTCGTGTCGATGCCCTTGTAGGTCAGGAAGTGGTCCGGGCCGGGGAACACGCCGGAACCGGTTCCCCGCCCGGGGAGGATCATGCGGCCGCGCACGTTGCCGTCGGCTCCGTTGGCGACCATCTTGACGACGACCGGGCTCGAGTTCGGGATGACGTGCGACAGCTCGACCGGCGTTGCGCTCACGTAGCCGGCGGGGTTCGGCGACGGCGGGACGTCGAGCGTCGCAGCGTAGCCTTCGCACCTGACGTCGAGCTCGAGCGGACCGGTGACCGGAACGGCGGCGTCGACCTTGTAGTCGCCGAAGGTGTTGACGCGGACCGGTTGGCCGATGGCGCTGCCGTCGGCCGCACGTAGCTGCACGGTGGCCGCGGTGCTGATGCTGAAGTAGGCGTTCTCGTGGCCGCAGATTCCTCCGTCGGCCAGCGAGATGTGGCCGAACAGGCGCAGGTTGCGCGACCCGGTGAGAGCGGGCACGACGCTGCGCAGCGTCGCGTCGGTGCTGGCCGTGAAGGTGCCGCAGGCGACCAGCGGCGAGGTCGGCTGGGTCGCACAGGCGATCGAATAGCCCGTGCCCGCGACGAGCTTGGGCAGGTCGACGTCGCCGTGCAGATCGGTCTGGCCGGCGAAGACAACCGTGCCGGTCGCCGTCTCGCTGACCCGGACCGTCACGTCGGGCAGATAGACGACGCGCGCCTGCGGCGCTCCGCCCGCGGGCGGCGTGAAGAGAGTGGCGTCGGCCGACGAAAAGCGCAAGCGCATCTGCGAGCCGGAGACATCGACGACGGCGGGCGCGGCGCGGTTGATCGGCGTCGGGACGAGCGCCGTCGTGCCGAGCGTATCGGAGGAGACGGCGTACTGCTGCTCGGCCCAGCCGCCCCTGCCGTCCGAGATGACGACGTAGGCGAAATGCAGGCCCGGGCCGTCGGGCATCGTCCAGACGGTCTGCTTGTCGTTCTTGTTGTCGACCGTTCCGCCGGTGACTCGCCACTGATAGCTCAGGCTGTCGCCGTCGGCGTCACTCGCGTCGACGCTGAGATAGGTCTTGTTGACGCCGCTGTTGGCGTCGCTGCCGATCGAGCCGCCGCCGCAGCTCGTCAAGATCGCGAGGGACGTCGCGGTCGCCAGCATCGCGGCGCGGCTCGCCGTCCTCACTTCCCAACCCCCGGTCATTCGCCTTCTCCGTCGATCATTGTGAAGCGGCACGCTGAGCCGCGGTAGGACGGATATTTCTCGATACGGCATGCGCCGTCAACCCCACTCGGGGCGATAGCGCTCGCCGTCGTCTACCTGCAGCGAAGCGTGCGGACTCGCTCGATCAGCTCGGGGCTGCTTTCCCCGATTGACAGACGCTGGAACAGGCGGGCGCATTCGGCCTGCTTGGCGTCGTCCGCGTGCGGCGCCGTCGCGGCGGGCTCCTCGCGCCGATCCGGCTTGGTTTCGGCGGTCTTTCGAGGCGGTGGACGGCTCTCGCCGGTACCCGGTTTCGCCGTCCCGTCGGCAGCCGAGACCCGCGGCCGCGCCGCAGGCGGCTTCTCGACGACGGCAGGCGCAGGCGGTTCGTCCACACGAGTCTGCGTGGGCTTCGACGGCTCGGCGTTTTCCGCCGGGCTCGCGATCACGGACGGCGATACCGGCGGCAGAGCCGCGGTGCTCGACGCCGCGGGCGCCGTCTCCGGCGCCGTCGCTGTCGCCGCGGGCACCGCTACCGCAGGCTCTGCCGCGATGTCGGGCTTCGCCGGCTTCGCGCTCGCGCCCGCGACAGGCGGCGTCGACGAGCGGCCGACAACGACAAAACCGATCGCGCCGGCCACGGCAAGCGCGGCGACGACAGCCACCGGAATCGCCCATCGACGCCGCGGCGCCGCGATCGACTCCGCGGCGAGCGGCGTCGGCTCCGCGTCGCGCGACGGCATGCGCAACGTCTGTGTCGCCGGGTCGAGCTGGGTCGTCCGTCGCGGACCTTGCGTGACCGCCCGGGTGACCGCCGGCGGCGGCGGCGTCGAAGGCACCGGGCCGCGCGTCAACGGCACCGCACCCGACACAACCGTCTGCGTCACGCCGCTCGCTCCGGGAGCGATGCCCTCCAGGTCGTTGCGGAACGCCTCGATCGTCTGCGTCCGCTTGTCGGGCATGACGACGAGGGCGCGGTCGATTGCCTCGAGGAAGACCGGGCTGTAACGGCCCGCGACGCGCTGCGCGAGCGGCACATGGCCATCGTCGAACATGCGCCCGACCGACGGCGGCGGTGTCTTGCCCGTGATCATCCAGTGCACGACCGCCGCCAGCGCATACACGTCGGTCCACGGCCCTTGCTTGAGCCCCGGGATGTCGGCGTACTGCTCGACCGGCGCGTAGCCCGGCTTGAGGATCGCCGTCAGCGCCTGCGTCATGTCGCCGATGACCCGCCGCGCGGCACCGAAGTCGAGCAGCAGCGGGCGCCCGGTGTCGGCGAGCAGGTGGATGTTGTCGGGGGCGATGTCGCGGTGATAGATCTGCGCCGCGTGCAGCATCGCCAGGGCATCGAACAACGGCGTCAGCAGGCCGCGGATCCAGGCCTCGTCGGGCGGCCCGGCGAGCGCACGCACGGTGTCGCGGACCGTCGAGCCTTCGAGGAAGGGCATGACCATGTATGCCGTGCCGTTCGCTTCCCAGAAGCGATAGACCTTGAGCAGGGACGGATGATCGAACTGCGCCAGCAGCTTGGCTTCGTTGACGAAGCTCTTCAGGCCCGCGTCGAAGGTCTCCCGATGCCGCTCGGAGCGGGGCAGGATCTGGCTTTGCCCGGCGCGCGAAGCGATCGCCGAAGGCATGTATTCCTTGAGCGCCACGCGCCGGTCGAGGGAGTGGTCCCACGCCGCGTAGACGATGCCGAAGCCGCCTTCGCCGATCGTCTGCTTGACCTCGAACTCGAGGAGTCGCGTTCCCGGCGGCAGCGTGATCGAGTGGCTCGTGGTGACGTCCGGTAGCGGCGCGGCGGAAGTCAGCGGCGCGGTGGCCTGAAATGTCTGCGTGGCGCCCGGCGGTCCAGGCGACGCCGCACCCGTCCCGTCCCCGACAGCGGGTGCGGCGGACGTTCGCGCCGCAAGCGTTGCGCGGGTCGGTCGGATGACAGTGCGGTCGTCTTCCTCGGAATTCATGCGCAGGCCCGAACCGCGGCGCCTCGCTGGGTGCGGCTATCGCCGGGACGATCTGCATGGTACCGAACTGGGGGCCGCGCTCGGGTCGACCGGCAAACTTCCGCCCCGCAACTGCCGAATCTGAACGCTTCATCGCCAATTGGCATGCGCACTTCCGGTGATCCTGTTTCGATACCCGATGCCGACCGGGGCCAACGTGTGTCCGGTACGGGTCGAGCCAATCCCGCCACGCGCCACGATGGCCGGCCGCACGATGCCAGCGGGTCAGTCGGGCTTGACGGCCAGAACGGGACAGGGGACCGAGAGAAGGATGTCGCGCGAGACGCTTCCCAGGATGAGCTTGCCCAGCGGGCTGCGCTTGCGCAGACCGACGATTACCAGCGAGACCTCGGGCGATTCGGCCAGTTCCAGAATCTCGGTCACCGCGTTCTTGCCGCGCACGAACTGCTTGAATTCTGCTGCGAGACCGGAAGCCGCGAGTCGCTCCTCGACGGCTTCGATCTCACTGATATCGGCGCGCGACGGGTCGTCCTGATTGCTGCCGGAGATGGCGTTCACGACCAGCAAGTGCTCGTCGCGACGACGCGCAATCTCGATGCCCTTTTCCAGGGCGGCCCGGCCTTCCGGGCGCGGTGCAAACGCGACAATGATCGTCATCGACAACTCCATGCAGTGGGACGGATCCAGGCCTGACGACCACCCCTCTTCAGGTAGCGTCCTGAGCTCCTGCAGTTTATCGAATCGTTTCCGCGCGGCGACGCTCCGCAAGCAAGAAGATCTGCGCGCTGCGCCGACCTTCGCATGCGTCGGACAGCGGCGGCGAGCGAATGACGGCCCGGATGCGGTTCAGTCCGTCCTGGGCCGCGGCGATGGAAAACGGTGGATCAAGTTGACACAATGGACTCTTGCATGTGACCCACGTCAGCCTGGCCGCAAGGAGGCACCTCATGACCGACCTCTTCTCCCTCGCCTCGCGCACCGCCCTCATCACCGGTGGCTCCCGCGGCATCGGCCGCATGATCGCGGCGGGCTTTCTCAAGCACGGCGCGCGCGTCTACATCTCGTCGCGAAAGGGCGCCGATTGCGACGCGACGGCGAAGGAGCTGTCCGCGCTCGGCGAGTGCTTCTCGCTGCCGGCCGACGTGTCGACGCTCGAGGGCGTGCGCGCGCTCGTCGCCGCGTACGGCGCGCGCGAGAAGAAGCTCGACATCCTCGTCAACAACGCCGGCGCCGCCTGGGGCGAGACCTTCGACGCCTTTCCCGAGAAGGGCTGGGACAAGGTGGTCGACCTCAACCTGAAGGCGCCGTTCTTCCTCACGCAGGCGCTGCACGCGCAGCTCAAGGCGGCGGCGAGCGCCGAGCGGCCAGCCAAGGTGATCCACATCGCCTCGATCGACGGCGTCTCGGTCAACCCGCAGGAAACGTACTCGTACGCGGCGAGCAAGGCCGGCCTCATTCAGCTCACGCGGCGCATGGCGCTGCGCTTGGCCGAGGACCACATCGTCGTCAGCGCCATCGCGCCGGGCGCCTTTGCTTCCGACATGAACCGCACCGCCCGCGACCACGGCGACGAGGTCTCGAAGCACATCCCGATGCGCCGCATCGGCCGCGACGACGACATGGCCGGCGCCGCGATCTACCTCGCCTCGCGCGCCGGCGACTACGTCTGCGGCTCGACGCTGGTCGTCGACGGCGGCGTCACGCACGCGCGCGGCGCCGGTACGGTGTAGCGGCCGGGCCGGCCGTGTGGCGCCGCCGGCGAGGCGCCCGAGGCGTGACGGAGGGCCTTGTCCATAAGCAGACAATCCATTGCAATTTGTCTGTGGATGGACTAGGATCGGCCATCCGGCCCCGGCTCGTGCCGGGGCAGCCTCGAAGGTCCCAACGAACGCGAAACCGATGAGTGCCCTTCTCAAGCCCGTTCCCACCGGCGTCGATCTCGCCTCGCCACGTACCGCCGCCGCGGCGTTGCGCGCCTTCTTTCGCCTCGCCGAAGCGTGGCAGCTCGGCATCGCCGAGCAGACGACCTTGCTCGGCGTCGCCCGCACGACGCTCTACCAGTGGAAGCAGGGCAAGGTCGCGCCGCTCGACCGGCACCTGCTCGAGCGGTTGTCGCACCTGTTCGGCATCTATTCGTCGCTGCACATCCTCTTTCCGGTCGCAGCCCGCGCCGACGCGTGGGTGAGAAAGCCGAACACGGCGCCGCTCTTCGCCGGCCGCTCGGCGCTCGACCGTATGCTCGGCGGCCAGGTGTCCGATCTCTGGGAAGTTCGCAAGTACCTCGACGCGCAGCGCGGCGGCAAGGCCTGATCGCGCTTTCTCGCCGTCCGCTTCGTTCTTCCGCAGATCATGGCCATCGATCCGGCAAGCGTGCCGCAGGCTGGCGTGTCGTGGCGCCCCTCATACCGGCTGATTCCGTCGCGCTTCCCGACGGTCGGTCTCTACGACGCGATCGCCGACGCCGCCGACCTCGACACGGTGTTCGCGATCGAGGCGCTCGCCAATCCGCGCCTGCGCCAGGAGGCGGGCGAGCTGCAGCTCGTGCCGCGCGAGGACCGCGTCAGCGGGCCGGGCGCGACGCCGGTGATGGCCGCGTTCACGCATCTCAATCCCGAGGGCTCGCGCTTTTCCGACGGCAGCTACGGCGTCTACTACGCCGCCCACTCGCTGCCCACGGCGGTGGCCGAGGTGAGCCACCATCGCGCCGTCTTCCTGCGCCGCACCGACGAGCCGGCCATCGATCTCGACCTGCGCCTGATCACGGCCAACGTCGAGGCCGAGCTGCACGACCTCGGCTCGCTGCACGACGATGAGGCGGTGCGCCGCCGCTTCGCTGCGGTCCTCGACCCGGACGACTACGGCCCGTCGCGAACGCTGGGTCGCGCTCTACGCGCGACCGGCAGCTGGGGGATCCGCTGGCCGAGCGTTCGCGATGCCGCCGGCGAGTGCGTCGGACTCTTTCGCCCACGCGCCTTGCGCCACGCCAAGGCGACGGCGCACATCGGCCTGCATTGGGACGGCCAGCGCATCACGCACTGGTTCGAGAAGCAAAAACCGCACGAGCTCGGCGGCTGAGATAGGAGCTAGGCGGCTTCAGCCGCTGCCGGCGTGACGCGGCTTGACCATCGTCTCGAACAGGTGCGCCAGCGCCGCGTCGGGGTCGCTGGCGCGCCCGGTGTGCACCGGCGATGTCTGGATGACGGCGCTGCGCGGCGCGACCAGCCAGTGGAAACGCTCGCGTGGCGAGAGCATGCCCAGCGCTCCGGCCGCCGCATCGCCGCTGCAAACGGCGCCGATGGCGGCGAGCGCGGCGCCGATCGAAGCGATGTCGGCGGCGGGATCGATGGCGAGGACGCGCTGCGCGTCGAGCTCGATGCGGCAGGCGAGCGAGCCGGCGGCGTCGCACGACACGATGACGCCGACGTTGACGAACTCGCCGCGCTCGACGCGCGGCACGACGCGGACGATCGCGTAGTCATACGTCGGCGTTGCGGGCACGGGCGGCCTCCCGGACGAATGCGCGCGGCGCGGCAAGGCGGCGTGCGAAGTGGGCGACGTAGGCGTCGCGTCGTGCTGCCGGAGTGCGCGGCTC
>DATMGW010000051.1:0-3314 GCA_035555295.1 Caldimonas sp. | reverse complement strand
ATTCGGCGAAGACGCACACGCCGGTGACGTTTCCGCCCGGGCTGGCCAGGCTCTTCACGAGACCGCTGCCCACCGGGTCCCACACTGCGCCGAAGACGATGGGAATGACGCCGGTCGCCTGCTTCGCGGCGATGGCTGCGGGCGTCGGCGGCGCATAGATCACGTCTGGACGACGCGCCACCAGCTGCGCGGCAAGCTTCGGCAACAGCTGCTGCTGGTCGTCGGCATAGACGCGGTCGTAGAGGACGGTGCGCTTCTCGATCCAGCCCAGTTGCCCCATCTCGTCGAAGAAGGGTGCCAGGGTGACTTCCTCCCTGCTCGCCGTGCTCGGCGCCAGCACGCCGACGCGCCGACTCGCCGGCTGTGCTCGCGCTGCACCGCCTTGTAACGGCGCGCTCGCGGCCAGCGCGATCGCCAGCAAACGCCTGCGGCCCGGGCTAACCACGGGAAGCGTCGCGTCGTGCATCGATCTCATCCCACTCCCTCGTCCGTCGCCCCTGAGCCGCGCAGAGTCCCAGCGGGTTATAGCGCTGCGGCGAACGCGGCGATCTCGTCGGCGACCCGCACCTGCAGGTCGAGCCGGCCGGCGAGGTAGTGATCGCCGCCGGCGATGTCGACGTTTCGGATGCGCCGGCCGCCGGCGGCGAGCCAGGCGTCGCGCGTGCTCGGGAAGGTGCTCTGGTCGGCCGTGTAGGTGAGGAGCAGCGCCGGCACCGAGGTCGTCGCCAGGTTCTCGGGCCCTCCGGCGCGCGAGCGCGACGACCACTGCGACAGGAACGCCGTCAGCGAAGTGACGCGGCCCATCGCGTTGGCCGCGTAGTTGACGGTGCGCGGGTCGCCCCAGACGCTGCCGCGAGCGCGGTCGTTGGCGTCGAGCGAGAGGTCGAGGCAGCGCGGGTCGGCGTGGGTGCGATGGATGACGAAGGCCTCATCGCGCGGTGCGCCCGGCGTCGAACGCAACTCGACGAGGCGTTCGAGGACGCGCGCCTCGATGCGGTCGCGCCGCGTCCGCTGCGCGCGGATGAAGCGGCGCAGGAACTCGGCGGAATACGCGACCGGGTGTGAGCCGTCGACGTGCCAGTTGGCGCGGTCGTACATGTCGAGCGCGGGGTCGACCGACATCGCGTCGCGCTCATCGGTGACCGAAGGGTCGATCCAGCGCAGCAGCAGGTGCGAGCGCCCTTCGTGCGCGGCGCACAGGGCGATGCCGTCGACCGGCGGCAGGTCGGACGCGACGATCCCTGTGCGGTCGCCGTCGAGCAGCGTCTCGACGCTGAAGTGCTCGGCCTCGGCCTGGTAGAACGCGGCGAGCGCCGCGCCGCCCGAATTGCCGACGAGAACGACGCGCTCGCAGCCGAGCGACTCACGAATGAACTTGACGCCGGCGCCGAGGTCCTGGATCACGCGCTCCATCAGCAGCACCGCGTCGTTGCCGGCGTAGCGCGAATTGAGGCCCAGGCAGGTCACGCCGCGCCCGGCCAGCGGCGCGATCAGGTAGTGGCCCATGAAGTTGCTCGTCGGGTGCATCACGATCGCGCCGGTCCTGACGCGGCTGGTCGACGCCGACGAGACAGGCGTTTCATAGGCGCCGTAGATGCGCGGGCGCAGCATCTGCAGGCCCGACTGGCTCTCCATCGCCGCGCCGGGCTTGACGTCGATCGTGGCCAGGCGGTGCTCGGGGGAGTCAGGCACTTGTGGCTCCGAAGAAGGAGATCCGGAAATCTACTCGCTCGGCAAATCTACGCGCTCAGCAAATCTACCTGCTCGGCAAGTCCCTGTTGGATTTGACGTCAGCAACCGAACCCACTACCGTCCGTCGCCGCCAATGATGTCCTGGGATTCACGCGAGCTTCCGGGCACGTATCGAGGCGTCTGCTGGAAGACATGAGTAACGGGCTGCTCGACAGACTCGGCCTGCCCCCGCCAAGGCAGCGGGCGAGAGGATCGTCGCCACCGCGGCCGGCACAGAGCTCGGTTCGTCGCAAGCGTCGACCGATCGCCGCCGTGGACAACCTGCCACCAGCGTTCATGAACCGGAAGGTAGTGCAGTGAGCGCAGTCGGCCACCCGACGTCCGTGGCTGCCAAGACGTGGCGACGGAATGGCCCCAATGGCCCGACAGCTGCCGCCGGGCGCGGCGTGATCCGCGTACGCAGCCTTGCGTACAGATCGATGCCGCATGCCGCTCTAAGATGACGGCACCCGTTGCGCAGCCGACGGCGCTGCCGGGTGGCTTGATTCATCGCCAGTCAGGAGGCCAGCCGTGTCGATCCTCTCGCATGTTCGTTCGCTGTTCGTTCCCCCACTCTGCATGGCCATCGCGGCCGAACCGACGCTGGCGTCGCGTGCCGCGCTCGACGGCAGGAATTTCGACGGCATCGTCCTCGAATGCGGCAAGACAGCGGGCGATGCCGACACGCTGATCTTCAAGGACGGGCGCTTTCGTTCGACCGCGTGCGACCAATACGGCTACGGCGACGGCCCCTACACGGCGACGCGGACCGGCGAGACGGTCGTGTTCGAAGCCGAGACTGAGAGCCCGAAGTACGGCAAGCTGCTCTGGAAAGGCGTCGTGCGCGGACCGCGCCTCGACGGAACGATGACGATGGGTCGAGACGGCCGGGCCGCCGGCGAAAAATGGGTCCTGGCCGGCGAAAGGAGCTGATCGGACCCTGGCTTTCGGTGCATCCTCGACGTGCAGGTCGCGGAGGGCGAAGGATGTCGCGCATCGCGGTCGTTCAGCGCCCGCCGGTATTTCTCGACCGCACCGAGACCCTGAAGCGGGCCGTGGCCGCGGTCGGCGAAGCCGCGCAAACCGGCGCGTGCCTGGTCGTCTTTCCGGAAGCGTTCATTCCCGGCTATCCGGCGTGGATCTGGCAGTTGCGGCCGGGCGCCGACATGCGGCTCACGGAGCAGCTGCACGCGCGCCTGCGCGCGAACGCGGTCGACCTGGCCGGCAACGACCTGGCGCTGCTGTGCCGGGCGGCCAGGGAGCACGAGGTCAGCGTCGTCTGCGGCATGCACGAGCGCGACGCCGACTTCAGTCGCAGCACCCTGTACAACACCATAGTGATCATCGGCCCCGACGGCTCCGTTCTCAACCGGCATCGCAAGGGGGTGCCGACCAGTCCGGAACGCATGGTCTGGGGATTCGGCGATGCGTCCGGCATCCGGGCGGTCGATACGCCGTGCGGGCGCATCGGCGCGCTGCTCTGCTGGGAAAGCTACCTGCCGCTCGCACGCTGCGCGCTGTACGCCCAGGGCGTCGACATCTACGTCGCGCCGACCTACGACCAGGGCGATCTCTGGGTGGCG
>DATMGW010000050.1:0-3176 GCA_035555295.1 Caldimonas sp. | reverse complement strand
CGCCGCGCGCGAGGGCTTCGCCTTCCGCTTCGAGGCACACGACTACGAAGCTTTCGCGGCGAGCTTCGGCTTCGAGGAAACGCCCGACCAGCACGCCGCGATCCATGCCGTGATTCAGGACATGATCTCGCCACGGCCGATGGACCGGCTCGTCTGCGGCGACGTCGGTTTCGGCAAGACCGAGGTCGCCCTGCGCGCCGCCTTCGTCGCCGTCAGCGGCGGCAAGCAGGTCGCCATCCTGGCGCCGACGACGCTGCTCGCCGAGCAGCATTTCCAGAATATCGCCGACCGGTTCGGCAAGTGGCCGATCAAGGTCGCCGAGCTGTCGCGTTTCCGCTCGCCGAAGGAGGCAAAGGCGGCGCTCGCCGGGCTCGAGGAAGGAACGATCGACATCGTCGTCGGCACGCACAAGCTGCTCTCCGCCGACGTGAAGTTCAAGCGCCTGGGCCTGCTCGTCATCGACGAGGAGCATCGCTTCGGCGTGCGCCACAAGGAGCAGATCAAGGCGATGCGCGCCGAGGTCGACGTGCTGACGCTGACCGCGACGCCGATCCCGCGCACCCTCGGCATGGCGCTCGAAGGCCTGCGCGATCTCTCGGTGATCGCGACGGCGCCCGAGCGGCGCCTGGCGATCAGGACGTTCGTCCGCAACGAGGGGTCGGGGACGATCCGCGAAGCGGTGCTGCGCGAGCTCAAGCGCGGCGGCCAGGTCTACTTCCTGCACAACGACGTGGCGACGATCGAGCACCGGAAGGAGACGCTGCAGGCGCTCGTCCCCGAGGCACGCATCGCCGTCGCGCACGGCCAGATGCGCGAGCGCGAGCTCGAAGGCGTGATGCGCGATTTCGTCGCGCAGCGGCACAACGTCCTGCTCTGCTCGACGATCATCGAGACCGGCATCGACGTGCCGAGCGCAAACACGATCGTCATCGCCCGCGCCGACAAGTTCGGCCTGGCCCAGCTGCACCAGCTGCGCGGCCGGGTCGGCCGCTCGCACCACCAGGCCTACGCCTACCTGCTCGTCCCCGACGTCGAAGGGCTGACGAAAATGGCGGCGCAACGCCTCGAGGCGATCCAGCAGATGGAAGAGCTCGGCTCGGGCTTCTACCTGGCGATGCACGACCTCGAGATCCGCGGCGCCGGCGAGGTGCTCGGCGACGCGCAGAGCGGCAACATGATGGAGGTGGGCTTCCAGCTCTACAACGACATGCTCGGCGAGGCCGTGCGCTCGCTGAAGGCCGGACGCGAGCCGGACCTGCTGGCGCCGCTCTCGGCCGTGACCGAGATCAACCTGCACGCGCCGGCGCTTCTGCCCGACGCGTACTGCGGCGACGTGCACACCCGCCTGTCGCTCTACAAGCGACTGGCGAGCGCGCACAAGGCCGAGCAGATCGACGCCATGCTCGAAGAGATCACGGACCGCTTTGGCAGGCTGCCGCCGCAGGGCCAGACGCTCTTCGACGTGCACCGCCTGCGCGTCCTCGCGAAGAACTACGGCGTGACGAAGATCGACGCCGGCGAGCGCGTCACGGCGATCACCTTCGCGCCGAATCCGCCGATCGACGCCGCCCGGATCATCGAGCTGGTGCAGAAGCACCGGCACATCAAGCTCACCGGCAACGAGCGGCTGCGCATCGAGCGCGATGCGCCCGAGGTTCGCGATCGGGTGCAGCTGGTGCGCGAGGTGCTGCGTTCGCTCGGCGCGCCGAAGAGCACAGAGCGCGAGGTCGTCGCGGCGACATAGCGGCAGCTGTGGGACAGCCTTCCGCCTGAATCGCTTCTCAGTTACCATTTCGCTTCCCTTTTGCTTCCATCCTCGAGGTGCCGGATGTCCACTCTCGTCGTCAAGAATCTGCCCGACGAGCTGCATGAACGGCTGCGGCAGCGCGCGCAGCGCAATCACCGCTCCGTGACGAAGGAGGCGATCGTTCTACTCGAGCAAGGCATGCTGGCGACCGCGGTGCGCCAGCCGATCAAGCTCCCGTCGCCGATCAAGCTCAAGGGCGGTCCGGTGACGACCGAATGGATCGAAGCCGCCATCGCCGAAGGGCGGGACTGAGCGACGTGCTGCTGGTCGACACCAACATCGTCGGCAACCTGTTGCTCGACGGACCGCAGGGGCCGGCCGCACGGGCCCTCTATGCACAAGACCCCGACTGGACGAGCGAGCCGCTGCTGTTCGTCGAGCTGACGAACGTGCTCGTCAATGGGCTGCGCCAGAAACGGCTTTCGATGGCGCAGGCGGAATCGGCGCTGGCGCGTGCCCACGAGATGCTGGACGGCTACCTGCACCTCACGCCCGACCGGCAGGTGCTCGCCGTGGCGGCGCGCTACGGCATCAGCGGCTACGACGCCCGCTTCATCTGTGCGGCGCTCGAGACCGGCTCGCCCCTGGTCACGGAAGACGCCGCCCTGCGAGGAAAGGTTCCCGCGGCCACGCGTTCGATTGCCGAAGCGCTGGCTGGCTAAGCCGTCATGGCGCGCCCCGAATCGACCATCGAACTCAGCGACGCCGAGAAGCGCGACCTGATCGCGCTCATCCAGGCCGGCAAGCCATTTGGCGACGACAAGCGGATCTCGAGGTCGCTCGCGAGTCGCCCGCTCAGCGTTCGTGAGCCAGATTGACGATGCTGCCTCTCGTCGTCCGCGGCTTCACGCCCCCGCTTCGCCTCGCCGACTTCCGCCTGATCGCGTTCGACATGGATTCGACGCTGATCTCGATCGAGTGCGTCGACGAGATCGCGGCGATGGCCGGCAAGAAGGCCCAGGTCGCGGCGATCACCGAGGCCGCCATGCGCGGCGAGATCGCCGATTACAAGGAGAGCCTTCGCCGCCGCGTCGCGATGCTCACCGGCGTTCCGGTGAGCGCGCTGCAGCGCGTCTACGACGAGCGACTGCACTTCAACCCGGGGGTCGAATCGTTCGTTGCCGTGTGTCGCGGCGCCGGACTGCACACGCTGCTCGTCTCCGGTGGCTTCACCTTCTTCAGCGACCGGGTCTGCCGACGCCTGCAGATCGACGAGGCACGCGCCAACGTTCTCGAGATCGCCGACGGCGCCCTCACCGGCAGGATGGTCGATCAGCCATGGGGCGACATCTGCGACGGCGCCGAGAAGCGCCGCGCCGTCCTGCAGGCCTGCGCCCGTCTCGGCATCGAGCCGGCGCAGGCGATCGCC
>DATMGW010000049.1:0-2718 GCA_035555295.1 Caldimonas sp. | reverse complement strand
ACGCGGTCGCCGTCGCCGGCGGCGTCACGACCTTCCAGCGCATCGACGCCCCCCAGCCCGCGAACTGCAGCTTCACCTACAGCGAGCCGGCCATCACCGGCGCGGCCGCGACGTTCTCGGCCGTCGTCACCACCGGGTGCTGAGTACCGGCCCCTGCCCATCCGCCCTCACTCTGGGAGCAGCACCATGAACAAGCAACGGGGTTTCACCCTCATCGAACTCGTCGTCGTCATCATCATCCTCGGCGTGCTCGCCGCAGTGGCGGTGCCGAAGTTCATCGACCTCTCGGTGGACGCGCACAACGCATCGGCCAAGGGCGTCGCCGGCGCCCTCGCCTCGGGATCCTCGATCAACTTTGCAGCGCGCAGCGCCGGCAACGCGAGCGCCATCGTGATCAACCAGGCCAACATCTGCACCGCGGCGATCCTGCAGCCGCTCCTGAGCGGCACCGGCGTGACGCTGACCGCTGCCGCGCCCGCCGCCGACGACCAGTTCCAGGTCGGTGGCGCCGGCGACTGCACTGCCGCGGCGACCGTCAGCGTCAGCTGCACGCTGACGCCCAAGGGCACCGGCGTGACCGCGCAGACGGCCACGCTGATGTGCGCTCGCTGAGCCGGGCGCAGACACAGAAGCGGCCTCTCGCCGCGACCCGCATGAACACGCAACGCGGCTTCACGATCGCCGAGCTGGTGATCGTCATGGTCGTCGTCGGCGTGCTGTCGGCGGTCGCGCTGCCGCGTCTCTTCGACCAGAGCGAATTCGCCGCGCGCGGCGGCCGCGACTTCCTCGCCAGCGGCCTGCGCTACGCCCAGAAGTCGGCGATCGCCATGCGCCGAAACGTCTGCCTCGACATCGCCGGATCGACCGTCGCGGCGACGATCGCCACCGCGCCCGGCAGCGACCAGTCGTGCAACGCCGGCGCGGCGCTCGTTCATCCGGCCAACAACCTCGCCTTCGCCGATCCGGCCAACGCACTGCCCGGCGGTGCCGCGGTGACGGCGAGCGCGAGCGTGATCTTCGACGCCGCAGGCAGGCCGCTGACCGCCCCGGCCGCGCCGCTCGCCGCGGCGATGACGATCTCCGTCGCCGGCCATCCGGTGTCGGTGACGATCGAGCCCGAGACCGGTCTCGTCCACTAGCTCGCGCGCAGATCCCTTCATGGAACGCCCCCGCCGAGCGCGGTCCGCACATCGCCAGACGAGCGCCGGCCTTGGCCTGATCGAGCTCATCCTCTTCATTGCCATCGTCGGTGCGGCGCTGGCCGGGGTTCTGGTCGTCTACGACCGCACCGTACGCAGCAGCGCCGACCCGCTGGTGCGCAAGCAGGCGATCGCGATCGCCGAGTCGCTGCTCAACGAAGTGCTGGCGCAGCCGTTCAGCTATTGCGATCCGCAGGACCCGGCCAACGACCCGGCGGCGCCGCCGACGTCGACGGCGGCATGTACCGGCGGCGCCGCGGCGTCGGAAGACAGCGGCGGCGGGCCGCTCGGGCCGCAGCCGGTGAGCGAGAGCCGCTTCTCGGCAACCGACCCGTTCGACAACGTCGCCGACTACGCCGGCTACGCCATGAACTCGGGCATCTACAGCCTCGACAACGGCGCGACGCCGATCGCCGGGCTCGGCGCCTACTCGGCGTTGGTAACGATCACGCGCGCCGGAACGTCGCTCGGCCTGCCGAGCGACGCCGAGGCGCTGCGCATCGACGTCCTCGTCAGCGGCCGTGGCGAGACGATCACGCTCACCGGCTATCGCCTGCGCCATTCGCCCGCGGCGATCGGCTGATGACAACGCGCCGCTTCGCGCGAGCAGCCGGGCAGCGTGGCTTCACGCTGCTCGAGCTGGTGCTCGTCATCGCCATCACCGGGATCGTCGCGACCATGGTCGCGGTCTTCATCCGCCAGCCGATCGAGGCCTACGTCGACCAGGCGCGCCGCGCCGAGCTGAGCGACACCGCCGACCTGGCGCTCAGGCGAATCGGCCGCGAGTTGACGGGGGCCTTGCCGAACAGCGTTCGCGTCGACCCGGGCGGAACGATGCTCGAGTTCCTGCCGGTCGCGGCAAGTGGCCGCTACCGCGCCACGCCCGCGGCCGACGGCAGCGGCGACTTCCTCGACTTCGACAACCCGGCGGACACCAGTTTCGATGTCCTCGGCCCGCCGATCGACGTCGCCGCCGGCAGCCAGCTCGTCGTCTACAACCTCGGCCTGCCGGGTGCCGGCGCGTACAGCGGCGAATCGCGGCGCGCCCTTTCGAGCAGCGGCACCGCGCTCGCCTCGCTCAGCTATGCGACCGGCGGCGCGCAGTTTCCGTTCCGCTCGCCCGGCAACCGCTTCCAGGTTGTCGTGGCGCCGGTGACCTACGCCTGCCTGCCGGGCGCCGGCGGGACCGGACAGCTGCGCCGCTACAGCGGCTACCCGATCCAGGCGGTACAGCCGACCAGCACCGGCGCCGCGCCGCTCGCGGGTCTCTCCGGGCGCAACGCCGCGCTCCTCGCCGACAAGGTCGAAAGCTGCTCGTTCGGGTTCGGCGCCGGCCCGGCGGGGCGGATCGGCATCGTCACGCTCTACCTCACCCTTGCCGCGGGCGGCGAGCAGCTCACCCTCGTGCACCAGGCGCACGTCGACGATTCGCCATGAGCGCGGCAGCCCCACGCCGGATCCCGACTCGCGGCTTCGCGCTCGTCTCGGCGATCTTCATCCTCGTCGTGCTCGCCTTGCT